>JAAWLS010000144.1 GCA_022798035.1 Lachnospiraceae bacterium
GAGAGCCAGAGTTTGGAAGGGAAGGGGGTGTATTCCTCATTTGATGTAAACATTCATTTCTCTTTTCCGGCAGAACAATGAAGCACAAACCGGCGCAAGCCAACCGACATCATACTGCCAACTAGCTGAAAAATAAGTGATATTTTTTCACAAAAAAACTCCTGGAAATTATGTTTCAATTTCCAGGAGTTTCAAATACCATCTAGCTAATTATATTTTTGTTTCTCTTCGCACATGTTATCTCGGCAGCACGTACAAACTCTTTCTCCCCTTTCCCTGACTCTTCAATTTTCCTTCCTCGCAAAGTTCTTTTAACAGCCGGAATGCTTTCGTAGAACCAGCATCCAAGAGTTCCTCTGTCTCTTTTCTGCTGATTCGTCCATATTTAGCAGCATACTCCAAAATCCGTTGTTTCTGCTGCGGCAGAGATAATTTCTCTTTTTCGTAAACAGAAATCGATTCTTCCACGACAGGAATCAAACTATCAACCATAAATATTTTATCAAGTCTTTTTTCATTTCGATTCGGCAGTGTCACACGGAATACCCCTTTTGCCGTTTCAAACGCAGGCTTTTCTTCTGCCTCCGCATACATTCTTTGAATTTTTCCAATGCCCGTACCATAGCTTTCAATTAATTTCATGCGGTAAAATACGGTAGCAAGATTGGGATTTCTGGATTGTGAAACGCCAAGAAAAATAGATTTGAGTTCCAATCCTGGAACTAATCCTCCAAGGGATACAAACTCCATACGGTTTTCGTAAATATTGATGATTGTACTTCCGCTAAAAGAGTAATCTCTGTGTACACAGCAGTTCAGCCATGCTTCTCTGACTGCCTCTTCTGGATAATCCCTGACATCAATGCGCTCCAGCCCTGAAAAAATTGCCTTTGTTTTATTTCCCCAGTCAATAAATCGATATACATCCTCCAACTGTTTTAAAACAGAGCCAGAAAATTCCCGCCTGTCCCGAAAAATCTCTTTGTCCTCTCCTTGAAAGAGCGCTACCTTTGTTGTAACTTCGCACTGGTCTGAAAGAAGATATGCCAGATTTGTATAAAGACCGTCTTCTCCAATCAAAGCCAGCGTTTTCATCTGAGGTTCTCCAAATACAATCCCTCTTCGTTCCATCTCTTTTGCCAATATCTCAAAAGTGAGTTCCTGATTGATGCTCCTGCCTGCTTCATAAGATTTTCCACTGCTTTGCAGAATCATCTCACGGATTCCCTCATCTGTTACCGGTTGGGAGGAACTCCCCTTTCTCACATAAACACCTGTAGGTTTTAAGCCCTTTTCCCGAATATAATAAGGCCGGTTTGTTCCTGTTGACACGTCAATCTCCACAACCCGTTTTCCTTCCATTTCTATTGTATAAATTTTAACAAATGGCATAATATCCGGTGCAATGGCGTCGTGCAGGGAATTAGCCGTTTTCTGCATGACATCATCTGGTTCCTCTACACCAATTACCATACCGTCTTTTCTAATTCCAATAAAAATAGAACCACCTTCGGCATTTGCAAAAGCGATAACTTCTTTTCGTATATCAGTGACATACTCCTGTTTGAATTCCACCTTCTGATTCTCAAAATTCAGCATTTCAGCTTCTTTCTCTCTTTCTTTTTCTTTCTCTCTTTTCTTTCTCACTATTATAAAAGAGAGAGAAAGAAAAATCAAGGAGTATCACCAGGTTTCTGTTATTATGTAACTATCTTTTCACACTTTAATTCTAATAGCTCTCCATAATCTAAAAACATTATGCTACATAGGCATCGTCTGCACATTTTCAATAATCTGGTCCATACTATAATACCGATATGTTCCCAGCCTTCCGATAAAATGTATCTTTCTTTCCTGTGCTAACTCTCCATACTGCTCATACAGTTCCAGGTTTTCTTTGATTGGAATCGGGTATGAAGGTTCTCCTTTATCACTGGGAATCTCCTTTGCAATTACTGTCGTATCCGATGTATGCTTTGTAAAATGTTTGAATTCTGTGATTCTTGTATAGTCAAACTCATTTGGATAATTGACAACAGAAACTGGCTGATAGTATTTCATATCATGTCTCTCAAACTGAAAACTAACGCATCTATATGGCAGTTTTCCAAATTTATATTCAAAAAATTCATCAATTGGAGCCGAACAATAAAGATTTTTTGCCTCTATCTCATCCCTATGCTCATAAAAATTATAATTTAAAAGAACAGAAATCCTTTTATGCTCCAGCATGTTCTGCATCATAGCTGTATACCCGTCAGCAGGAACCCCTTGGTACTTACAAGTGAAATACCTGTCATCTCGGTTCGTCCGAATAGGAATTCTGGCTACAATTTCAGGCGGAAGCATATCTGGTGAAGCTCCCCACTGTTTTTCCGTATACTTTTTAAAAAATTTCTCATAAAACTCCCGGCCTACCTGACTCTCTATAACTTCTTCCACATTGCCGGGACTATTGCAGGGAATTCTTACTTTCTCAAAATAGTCTAAAACCTCTTCTGAACTGAAATTTTTATTCAAATATTGATTTATAGTGTCTAAATTGATAGGCATTGGATAATACTGTCCTTCCACATAAGTGAGTACTTTGTGCTGATAGTCGTACCAGTCTGTAAAGCGAGATAAAAAGTGATAAATATCCGCTTTTTCCGTCCGGAATATATGGGGGCCGTATTTATGAATCAAGATTCCTTCTTTACTTCTGTAGTCATAGCAATATCCACCAATATGGTTTCGTTTCTCCACAATTAAAACAGATTCCCCTTTTTCTTCTGCAATTCGTCTTGCCAGTGTAATCCCTGCAATCCCTGCTCCTATTACTAAATTGTCTACTCTCATTTTTACCTCCTGCAGCATATCCACCGCTCTATACATACAATAAAAAAGAATCCTGTTTTGCAGGATTCTCCGCCTGCGACGGGTCGCTTCTGCGACATCTTTCCTCTCCGCCGCAGTGCAATCATTATTTTTTATCTTATAGGAAATCCAAAGAAATTTCCTATAAGATAAAAAACATGGCTTTCAGCCATTCTTTTTCCTTACACCCAATTTATTTAAAACAGTCCTTTGTATTTCTAAGGTTATCTCTTCTTTTATCAAATTCGCCATTGCCAGCCACATCAACCCATAAATTGTTCCAAACACGATACATGCAAAAACAGGATTTGGAATAGGAACTATTTTCTTAACAAATCCAACTGTCAAAAAGCATAGTACCGCTAAAAATAACGGCTTAACAGAAAGCCTCGGCATAGGCATTCCATTTCTTTTCATAAACCACAACTGCAGAAGCAGTACGACTAATTCTGCTGTAACCGTGGAAAAAGCCGTTGCCTTATTTCCCAACCGCTCTATAAAAATAAGATTCATCACAAAATCCACCAAAGCTCCGCCTGCCACAGATAAAAGAAATTGTTTTTCCTTTCCCAGAGGAATTAATATTTGCAAGCCTGAAATATTCGCCGCCCCTGCCATAATCAAGGTAAACAGCAGAATGCGAAACAGCAAAGTCGATTCTTCATATTCTGTTCCGCCCAAAATATTTACGCATTCCGGTGCCACTATTTCAAAAATAGCTATGAAAAATAAGGCAATAGCAACGGTATAATTCAATGCTTTCTTATTCAATTTCTGAAAATCATCGTATCTTTTTTCTTTAATTGCTACGCTGAGCTGCGGCAGCACGACTACTCCCAAAGCAGTGACCATGCTGAGCAATATATTTTCAATCCGAAGAGCCATATTGTAAATCCCAACCTGGTACGTTCCCTTCATATGTTCCAGCATAATGATGTCCAAATTGGTGTAAACCAAATGTACTACATTCGTCAAAAAGAAAATCATCAACGGCCCTGTATGTACTTTAAAATGATAATCCTGATATCTCTTAATCTTAATATGTTTAAAACTAAAAAGAAAATTTAGAATCTGGGCTCCACCATCTGCAAATACATTGATGACAGCATACATTGGATAATCTTGTTTTTCACGTATAAGGAAAAACATCAGTACAATGGAAACTGTTTTTATCATAATCGAACGAACTGCTATATAGCGATACTCCTCCAAAGCCTTATACAGCCACTCCATTCCGATTACTTGCAGGATAATTCCGACTGCATATATGTATACGATATGCTCATAAAACGCATGAATCATTCCTCTTTTTATCACGACAAATAAGGCAAAATATGACAGCATTGTGCTGCACAGAAGGAGTATCATAATTTCCTGTACCCGCTTCGTCAACGCCTCCTTGTCACCTCGGACTTCAGCACATGCCTTAATTCCATAAGTCTGCACACCCAGTAATGCAAAGATAGAGAAATAAGAAACAATGCTTGCAGCATAAGACACTGCTCCTGTTCCGGTAGGTCCCAACACCCGTGATACATAAGGAAACGTAATCAAGGGAAAAATAACATTTAAAATGGTTACAATCATATTCATAACCAAATTCATTTTAATAGATTTCTGAGACATTATCATCACCTGATTATTTTTCGGTACAAGCGCATCATAAAAGGAAAGCATTTAAAATGCATGCGGCGGACCAAATGAATGGATTTACTGTCGTTAGTTTTATTGTACAGCCTTTTGTACTGTTTTATATTGCTGTCAAACTCTATTAAATTTCTGATATCTTCTATTGTTACAAGATTTGAAAAATAGATATAATAATGAGCTTTTATCAAATCGGCAAGTTTATTCTCCACATAGTCCATCAAATTTCCTTCCGCTCCGCTATTTATCATTCCATTATAAAAATCCAGAAGATGATAAATCACTTGCAAATGGTCTTTCTTATTTCGATACATACTTTGATGATTGACACTCTGATTTGGATTCCCCAGTCGGTAGCAATAAACCACATCATCATAAACGATAAAATCTTCCATATACTGCAGCGGATATAGGATATACTCCATATCAACATAAAAGCACTTTTCATCTAACACAGTATGATGTTCCCTGTACTTTTCTGTCTTAAAACAAATATTTGATAATCCCAACCATGTATCCGGCGGAATTTCTGCCATTTGATAATGTCTCCCAGGTTCTACAGACGCAATCTTTTTTTCTTTTGTCTCATGAATATCCTCATAAATCTCATATTGATAGTGAGCTACGATATCCTCTCCTGACTCCTGCAGTTTCTGCAGAAAAGAACAGAAATTTTCAGTCACCACCCAATCGTCTGCATCCAGCACTTTAAAATACTTTCCCCGGGCTTTCTGAACTCCTGCATTGATAGCTGAACCATGTCCTCCATTCTCTTTTTTTATAACTTTCACACTCTCATAATTCTCCCTATATCGTTCTGCAATCTCCTGGGTTCTGTCTAAAGAACCGTCGTTGACGATAATAATCTCACAGTTGTCCAGAACTTCATTTGACTGAACCATAGAGTCCAGACATTTCTCCAGATAGTTTTCCACATTATAGGAGGGGACGATTATGGATAAAATTTTCATTTTTTACCTCCAGTACTTCTAACTTTTTATCAAAATTATCCTTAAATCTTTTCTTTGAAAAATCAGAAAGGTTATCGCTGCTATTCATCCTGTCAGCCTTTTGTGCATTTAACAGCGCATCTGATAAATTACTAATATAGTGACTGTCTATCGTGACAAATTCGCAGCACCCCCCCCCTTGCTTTTTTACCATTTCCGGCAGGCCGCCAATCTTATTGGCGATTATAGGAAGACCTGCCGTAAGCATCTCAATTGCAGTTAAAGGCGCCGCCTCTTTACACAGAGATGGTATCACGCCAATATCCGCAAACGAATAATATTTAGGCAGTTTCTCATAACTTACATATCCGGTGAATACAATTTTTTCCTTTAATCCCTCAGCCTCCTGTCTACACCGTGCCAAATAACTGTCCACACTGTTATCTGAATAATTTACTCCTCCGAGAATAAACAAACGAACCTTTTCTCTGACCTTTGCTACTTTCTGAAAAGCTTTTATCAATTCCAGAACTCCCTTTTCCTGTATCAAGCGTCCCGCAAACAGATAAATCGTTTCATCTTCCTTTACACCATACCAGGCCCTCAACTGTTCTCTATCCTTTTTCCTGTAAGCAAAAACTTCCACATCAATACAGTTCAACAATACTGACACTTTTGCATTTAGGCATCTGTCCCCCTCCATAGCCTCTTTGATATAATTGGAAACACAGAATACATCATCACTGTATTTCAGAGATAATTTCTTCATTTTATCAGAATAATCATTGTGGACATGCAGAACTTTCCTGCCATAATTCACTTTATCTAATACAGGCATATAATAAGGAGCATTTTCCACAACAATAACATCAAAATTTTCTTGTTTCAGTTTTCTGCAAACTTTCCTGATATAATCATTACCCGTTCGATAATTACTGATAAGATTCACAACTCCTAATACTCTTTTTTTCCATTGAATCCCAATAGAATTTTCTTTTATGTAACAAAATTTTGTATGCACATACTGA
>JAAWLS010000145.1 GCA_022798035.1 Lachnospiraceae bacterium
GAGAAAACCTTTTGATTTCCCAGGAAAGGAATGTTATGATAATTTTAAACATTTTTTGAAAATATATGAAAGAGACTATCGCGCAGAAAAGAAAAGCATTCACGCAGAAGAAATGCAGGTGAATAAGCTGGTGACATTCCGTCAAGATTCCTGTGATTACGATTCTTTCCGGGAAGCCGCAGGCGGAAAATATCAATTGATAGAAAATGGAGGAGGATTTACGGAGATTCTCCCGCTTCCTTATACAAAAGCTACCTGCATTGATTTTTTGATGGAGTATTTTGATATCTCTGCAAAAGACTGCTATATTTTTGGCGACAGCCCAAATGACATGCCCATGATGTGCCACGCCGGAATCAGTATTGCCATGGGGAACGGTTATGATTCCGTGAAAGAGGTTTCTGATTATGTAACTGCGGAAATCGACAAAGACGGCGTCTATCTTGCATTGAAACATTTTGGTCTGATATAGTCGGAAAGTGGTAACAGGTCAGCTTGTCTGAACTGTTACGGAAAGTTTGAGGGATGAAAATGATTAAATTATTTGTTACGGATATTGACGGAACATTGATGGCCGATGGAACGCCGGTGCTGAATCCGGCATATTACGCAGCCGTGGAGAAGCTGCAGGCCAGAGGAGTGTTGTTTGGTGTTGCAAGCGGAAGACAGGTTTACAGTATTGAGAAAATTTTTGAGCCAGTGAAAGACGATATGCTCCATATCGGGGAAAATGGGGCTTTCGGCGTGTACAAGGGCAGGGAGCTGTTCCACAAGCCTTTGACAAAAGAGATATCAGAAGAGATTGTGAGAGATACCAGAGCCATGCCTGGATGTATGTGTTTGTACGATACCCGGTATGTGTCTTATTATGAAAAAGGAGGGGAAGAAGTCTATCATTTGATGAAAGACAAGTTCCATTACAATTGCGAGATTGTGGATGACCTTCTGGCTCTGAAAGAACCCTGCCTGAAATATTCTGTTTATCGCAGGACAAATATTGAGGAAGTGACGGAAGAGGAATTTAATCCCAAATGGCGAAAGCGCCTGGAAGTGGCCTGCGGCGGCGAATACTTTATGGATTTGGTGGACAGAGGCGTGAATAAAGGCTCTGCCATTCAGACTGTTCAGGAAATGCTGGGTATTGCTCCCTCTGAGACATTGGCCTTCGGGGATAATATCAATGACATTGAAATGCTTCAGGCGGCAGAATTTGGATTTGCAATCGGAAATGCTAGAAAAGAAGTGAAAAATGCGGCTTCCTATGTAGGAGATGACAACCAGCATGACGGTGTTCTGCAGGTGATGAATACCTTAATAGAAGGCATTGACCGGGGTGTGGATATCAGAGAATTGTTGAAAAAATATAAAAAATAGAGAAATTACACGACAGAAATCATTGTTTTGCACTATGAAAATATTTCCCATCTTGATTTTTGTGGGTAAAATGTGCAATATTATAGGTACCAGGATTTATATAATGTATATTTTGCTTTAGAAAGGAGACTAGTACTATGGGAAAATATTATGTAGGGTTTGATGCCGGAACCCAAAGCGTAAAGGTGGTTATTTACAATCTGGAGATGGAATGCATCGCAGAAGCAAATTATCCCACCTATCTCTATTATCCGAATCCAGGCTGGGTAGAGATGAAAGTTGACGAGTATTTGGACGCTGTAAAAAAAGGAATTCGTGACTGTGTGAATATAGCAAAAGAAAAGGGCGTTGACCCTTCTGAAATCAAAGCTATTTTTGGCGATGGTATTATCTGCGGTATCGTTGGTGTGGACGAGGACGGAAATGCAATCACACCATACATTAACTATCTGGATTCCAGAACACAGAAGGACGTAGAGGAGCTGACTAAGAAGAATTATTCTATCTGGGCAGAAGAGACCGGAAATGCGGTTCCTAACTGTATGTTCCCGGCAATGTTTGCAAGGTGGTTCCTTGCTAACAACGAAGAGTTCAAGGCAAAAGGAAAGAAATTCATGCACAACGCACCGTACGTTCTTTCTAAATTGGCAGGATTAAAAGCAGAAGACGCTTTTATTGACTGGGGCGCTATGTCCGGATGGGGGCTTGGATATAACGTTTACAAGAAAGAATGGTCTCAGGAGCAGTTGGATATTCTGGGAATCGACCGTTCCTATATGCCTAAGATTGTGAAACCGTGGGATATCATCGGCGGTTTGACCAAAGAAGTGGCAGAATTTACAGGATTAAATGAAGGCACTGCAATCTGCGGAGGAGCTGGAGACACCATGCAGTCCATGTTAGGATGCGGACTGACAGGCCCGAATATGGCGGCAGACGTAGCAGGAACCTGCGCAATGTTCTGTGTATCTACAGACGGAATCAAACCAGAGCTGAGCACACCAGAATCCGGATTGATTTTCAACAGCGGTACCATGGAAAACAGCTATTTCTACTGGGGCTTCATCCGTACAGGCGGACTCTCCCTGCGCTGGTTCAGAGACAATGTATGCGATAAAGTGGATGACGGAGATTACTATGACGTTTTATCTGAGAAATCCAAAGATGTTCCTCCGGGAAGCAACGGCGTTCTCTTCCTTCCATATCTGACCGGCGGAACTGCAGAATTTGCAAATGCAAGCGGCTCTTTCCTGAATATGACTATGGACACAGACCAGAGCGTTCTGTGGAGAGCAGTTTTGGAGGCAATCGGATATGACTACATAGGCGTAACGGATGTATACCGCGGCGCAGGCGTAAATTTGGATAAGATTACCATCACAGAAGGCGGAAGCAGAAGTGATTTGTGGAATCAGATTAAATCTGACATGCTTAACAGCAAAGTAACTACCTTGAAGAAGGCAGGCGGAGCAGTTATGACTAACGTAGCTGTTGCAGCTTACGCAGTAGGCGACATTGACAATTTAAAAGACTCCATGGAGAAATGGCTTGAAGTTAAGAAATTGTATGAACCCAATGCTAAGAATACAGAATACTACCGCAAGGTTTATGATGTACAGAACAAGCTGGTGAGAGAGGACATGAAAGCTGCTTTCAACACATTAGAGAATATCAGAGAATTAAAATAATAAGTTTCAGGTGCCAAGGGAGTGACATCCGAAGCACAAAATGAAAGTTCTACAAAATAGAGTAAGGGTTATGAGACGATAACAAAAGTTATTTTATGAGAGATAAATATCCTGCAGACTGCCATATTGGATTTTCGGCAGTCTGCCGCGGGACATTTGATTTCCAGGGGGAGTTGCATTTAGTATTAATCTTGTGATTATGCAGAAGATTTTAACAAAAGCTGTACCTTGTTGAATACGAAGTTCAATAAGCATAAAATTGTTATGTCTGTCATAATTGCAACGTTTGATACTATCTGCAGCCCCTCTTTTTTCTATTTAGATGAAAAATATTGCTGCGATGTTTTATAAAATTGAAAGAGGGATGTGATTCTATGTTTGAGGTATCATTAAAAGAGAAAACATGTATTATTACCGGAGCCAGCCAGGGAATTGGAAGAGCAATCGCTCTGACACTGGCCCAGGCTGAACTGAAAGGCATGACAATTATCGACATTAAGAAAGATGAGAGCAGCGAAGACACGGTAAAAGAAATTGAAAAAATGGGAACAAAAGTAAACTTTGTAATCGGCGATGTATCCTCAGAAGATACAGTAAAAGAAGCTGTCAAAGTTACCATGGACACCTGGGGAAAGATTGATATCCTGGTGAACAACGCAGGAATTGCAAATATGTGCGATTTGGAAGGCACCACTCCGGAAATGTGGGACAGAGTGCTGAATGTAAATCTCCGCTCCGTATTTTTGACTATGAAATACTGTACGGAAGTTATGAAGAAACAGGGATATGGAAGTATCGTGAACATGTCCTCCATCTCCGGCGTAACAGGAGGAAGCACAGGACCGGAATACGGAGCTTCCAAAGCTGGAATTATCGCGCTGACAAAATATTCTGCAAAACTTCTGGGACCAGATAACATCCGTGTAAATGCAGTGGCTCCGGGAACGATTGCAACAGATATGATTAAGAGAAATTACAGCAAATTGACGCCGGAACAGTTAGAGAAGAAATTAGCTACTATTCCTATGAAGCGGATGGGAGACCCGGAAGAAGTTGGAAAGGCTGTTTTATTCCTTGCTTCTGATATGGGAAGCTATGTGAGCGGCGACGTATTGATGGTAACAGGCTCCAGAATGAGCTGAAAAGAATATATAAAATTTATCCAAAACGCAGACAGCGTTTTAAATGTATTGCCTAGGAAGGAGAGATGACATATGGCAGTAAAGTATGTAGCAGGTATTGACGCAGGTACGACAGGATTGAAAACAATTATCTTCGACTTGAAAGGCCAGGCTATGGGAAAGGCCTATCAGGAATATCCATGCATCACACCAAGAGTGGGCTGGGTAGAGCAGGATGTATACTGCCTTTGGGATGCTCTTTGCTATACGGTAAGAGAGGCAATCAAGGATGCAGGCATAAATCCGGAAGAAATCGGCTCTGTTGGAATTTCCAGTCAACGGGGAACATTTTTTGCAATTGATGAAAATTGGGAGCCCCTTCACAATTCCATCGTATGGAGTGACGGCCGCGCAGTGGAAGAGGTTCAGTGGATTAAAGACAACATGGGCGTTGAGAAATATCATCAAATCAGCGGCGCTCCGGTAAGCGGTGCATGGTCCTATGCAAAATTCAAATGGGTGAGAGACCATCAGCCGGATTTATATGAAAAAGCATGGAAATTTGTCAATGCGCAGGAATGGCTGCTTCACAAATTAGGCTCCAAAGAGCTGTTTACAGACCCAGCTTCCCTCGCATTAAACGGAATGATGGATGTATCTACTTTGGATTGGTCTGATGAACTGCTGGAAGCAATCAATTTCAGTAAAGATAAACTTCCCCCAGTGAAAGAACCGGCAAGACAGGTAGGTGTGATTTCTAAAGAAGCTTCTGAGAAAACTGGATTTGCAGAAGGCATGGCAATTTGCGTAGGCGGAGGAGACCAGCAGTGCGCAGCAATCGGATGCGGTGTAATCAAAGAAGGTATGGCAGAAATCACAGTAGGAACAGCTTCCGTTATGGTAGCGGCAGTAGATGACGTAAAGAAAGACCCGAAACATGAAGTGATTTTCAGCGGTCATGCAGTTCCAGGACATTTAGATATGGAAGGACTTGCCTATGCTACTGGAGTAGCGCTCAGATGGTGGAGAGACACCTATGCAGCTCAGGAAGTATCTCTGGCAAAAGAAATCGGAACAGACCCCTATGATATTATCTGTGAAGAAGCAAAAAATTCACCTCCTGGAAGCCGCGGATATATTTTCTTCCCGTTCTTCTCCAGTCAGGTTACACCTTATTATCACGATAATGCGAGAGGCGGTTCCCTTGGAATTTCTCTGGCTCATGGAAGAGCTGACATGGCCCGTGCCGTTATGGAAGGCGGAGCGTATGAGCTGCGGATGATAGTGGAAGCGATGGAACGTGTTTTGGGAAGACCCTTTGATGTTATCCGTTTATCAGGAGGCGGTTCCAAATCACCTCTTTGGAGACAGATTTTTGCAGACGTATTCGGCAGACCTGTACAATGCTTAGAGCAGTCTGACTGCGGTGTTCTGGGAGCGGCAATTCTGGGAGCGTCAGGAGCAGGCGTATTTGAGTCACTGGATGCAGCTGTAGACGCAATGGTTTACCCGACAGAAATGATTCAGCCCAACAAAGATAACTTTGAAGTGTACACCGATATGTATGAAATTTTCAAAGATGCTTTCCTGGCATGGCGGGATGCAGGAATTTATGACCGCTTGAATGCAGTATGTGACAAACACTGGAATGCATAAGAGGAGTGACAGCGATGATTCAATCATTAGCAATATCAGATAATGCCAAATCAACTTCGCCGTATCCTCTGAAAGGAGATTTGCTTCAATGTATTGACCATGCCAAAAGAATTGGCTATGACGGAGTGGAACTTCATCTCGGAGACGCCAAGTACTATGATTGGCATGAGGTTGCAGACTATGCGGCCAGAATGGATATGAAAATCACCTCCATCAGTACAGGAAGCGCTTATTCCTTGGATGGGCATTATATGACGAATCCAGATGCAGAAGCCCGCAGGACGGCCCAGCAGGTTTTGATAGATTTTTTGGAAGTGGGAAAAATTCTCGGCGGCGCTTCCGTGGGATTTGGAATCATGAAAGGGCCTATGCCAAAAGGCGGAAGAGCGGCCCAGTATACAGAGATTTTATTTGAATCTTTGAAACCTGTAGTGGAGGCGGCAGAAAAAGTAGGAACGGATATCGTAGTGGAAGCCATTAACCGTTTCCAGTCAGACTATTTATGTACAGCTGAAGATACATTGGATTTTGTCAACCGTTTTCAAAGTGACAGGGTGAAAATACATCTGGACACTTTCCATATAAATATTGAAGATAAAGACA
>JAAWLS010000146.1 GCA_022798035.1 Lachnospiraceae bacterium
AAAAATATTAGAAAGGATTACAGAATATGACTTTTGATTTTCATGATAAATCCATCGGCATCGGTTTTACCGGTTCCTTCTGCACTTACGAAAAAATTTTCAAAGCACTGGAAGATTTAAAAGAGACTGGAGCAAACCTGCTTCCAGTCTTTTCATTAAACGCCTCCCACTTAGATTCCCGTTTCGGCACCAGTGATTCTTTTTTGAAACGGGCCCGGGAATTAACCGGCCGGGAACCCATCACCACCATTCCCGAGGCAGAGCCCATCGGCCCCAAAGGATTGATGGACCTTATGGTTATTGCACCCTGTACCGGAAATACCCTGTCAAAACTGGCAAATGGTATCTCTGACACCCCGGTGCTGATGGCCGCCAAATCCCACCTGCGCAACAACAGGCCGCTGGTGCTCTCTTTGTCCACCAACGATGCCCTTGGCATGAATCTGAAAAACATCGGCATTCTGCTAAATACAAAAAATATCTATTTCGTTCCTTTCGGCCAGGATGATTATCAGGCAAAGCCCAATTCCATGACAGCTTTCACGGAACTTCTGGCAGAAACCATCCACTGTGCCCTCTCGGGCCGGCAGATTCAGCCGGTTATCCGGAGTCCTCATTAACACAGCAGATATGACATAATTGACCGTTTGCTCTGCCTATCCAAACCTTGATTTCCAGGCACACCCTGGGTACTTTTTAAAAATCAGCTTCACTCCACCAACTGCAGTTCATACAATTTTCGATACATGCCATCCGCTGACAGAAGTTCCTGGTGGGTCCCGGACTCCATGATTTCTCCCCGATGCAGCACCAGAATCTTGTCGGCGTGCTGGATAGTAGACAGTCTGTGGGCCACCATAATGGTGGTCCTGCCCTCCATTAGTTTTTCCAAAGCCTGCGTAATCATGGATTCCGTCTCCGTGTCAATATTGGCTGTGGCTTCATCCAGCACCAGAATGGCAGGATAATAGGCAAGGGTCCGGGCAAAAGATAAGAGCTGTCTTTGTCCGGCGGACAGTGTGCTTCCCCGCTCTGTCACCGGCTCCTCATAACCGCCCGGCAGTTTTTCAATAAAAGAGTCTGCATGAACCGTTCGGGCCGCAGCTTTCACATCCTCTAAGGAAATCGCTTCATTGTTCAGAGAAATATTGCTCTTGATATCTCCGGTAAAAATAAACACATCCTGCTGCACCTGCCCGATGGCTCTGCGCAGCACATCCGTATCTATCTCCCGGATATCCACGCCGTCTATTAAAATCTCTCCTTTTTGAATCTCAAAATAGCGCCCAATCAGATTCAGAATGGAAGATTTCCCAGCTCCAGTAGCTCCCACAAAAGCCACTTTCTCTCCCGGCTGAATCCGAAAGCTCACATCTTTCAAAATATATTCCTCTTTCTCATAGGCAAACCACACATGGCGGAACTCAATCTCTCCTTGAATGTCCACCTCCGCAGGGTGCGGCGTACTGACAATCTCCGGCTGTTCCTCCAAAATGGAAAAGATTTTCTCCCCGGAGGCAAGAGAGGACTGCAATGTTCCAAACTGCTCTGCCAGCTCCTGAATGGGCTCAAAGAAAGAACTGATATAATTGATAAACACAAACAGGGTCCCCAGTGAAATACTGCCGTGCAGTACGAAAGAGCTTCCGGAACCAATCACAACTGCCATTGCAATCACAGACAAGAAGTAAATGACTGGGCGAAAAACAGCAAACGTCATAACCTCCCGCCAGTTGGCGCGGTACAGCTCATAACTTTTCTGCTCAAACTCCTGGTACTTCTCCTTCTCTCTGGCAAAAATCTGAATCAATTTCATGCCGGAAATATGCTCTGACAGAAATGTATTCAGCTCCGTAATCTTATTTCTGGTTACCCGGTAAGCCGCTCTCGACAAATGCCGGAAAAAGAAAGTGAGCGCTGTCACAAAAGGCAGCAGCAGAAAAGAAAACAGCGCCATCCTTACATTGATGGACAGCATCACCACCGCAAATCCAATGATTTTTACCATATTTTTAAAGAGCTTTACTAAAATGGTGGAAAACAAATCGTTGACTGCCTCCGTGTCATTGGCCACCCGGGTCACCAATTTTCCCACCGGCGTATTGTTAAAGAAATTCAAAGACAGGCTGTGAATATGAGTAAACACTTCCTCCCGCATCTGGAAAATAATATCCTGCCCCATTTTCTGGAGCATCCGGGTACTGGCTACATTCAACACAAAGCCTAAGAGCAGCACTATAAGATACCAAAGAGCCGCTCTCACAATCCCGGCAAAATCTTCTCTTCTCAATTCCCTCAGTGTTTCCCGGTCCAAAGGTCTGGCGTCAAAACCCAGCCATTCCTTCGCTTTTTGGGGCCCGACTTCCTGCAGAGCCAGACATTCTTCCCTGGTAATCTCTTCCATCATATAATAGGAATCTTTCCAGAGAATCAATTGATAGTAAATATTATCTTCCGAAAAATTCCCACGGCCGCCGTCTGACGATTCTGCCCGTACCAGCCACAAATCATGATAGCGGACTGCTCCCGGCGTCCTTTTCTCTGATTTCACGTAGGGATGATAATACCCGTTGATGTAATCATCAATGGCGTCTCCAATAATAATAGGCCGGTATAACTCCACTCCAATAATAAGGAGTACCAGCAGGGTTGCCAGAAACATCACCCACTTGTGAGGGTTCAGATAAGACATCAGACGCTTCATGGCGACACCTCTCTTTCATAGGCGTCAGGCCGCTTTCCTGCCGCCTCTCTTTCATAAGCGGCCTGCTGTTCTCCCACTGCCGCCTCAAGCTGCTGTTTCTCAAACATATCCCAGTAAATTCCATGAAGAGCCATCAGCTCCTCATGGGTGCCGCGCTCTTTTGCTTCCCCATCCTCCAGCACCACAATCATGTCTGCATGCTGAATGGTGGAAATGCGATGGGCAATGAGAATCGTTGTTCTGCCTTGACGGTTTTCTTTTAGATTTTTCAGAATATGCTCTTCTGTATCCGTGTCTACCGCTGACAGCGCGTCATCCAGAATTAAAATAGGCGCATCCTTCATCAAAGCCCTGGCAATGGAACTGCGCTGCTTCTGTCCTCCCGACAGCGTGACGCCCCGCTCTCCCACAATGGTCTCATATCCCTCGGGAAAAGCTGTGATATTTTCATGAATGCAGGCTGCCTGAGCCGCTCTTGTAATCTCTGCCATATTTTCCTCTTCCACTCCAAACGCAATGTTAGATTTCAGCGTATCAGAAAACATAAAATTATCCTGAGGCACATAGGCTATATTTTCCCGCAGTGTTTTTAAAGGGATGGTATTGATATCTCTGCCGTCCAAAAACAGCATACCCGGTTTCGTATTGTATAAATGCAGCAGAAGATTTACCAAGGTTGTCTTTCCGTTTCCCGTTCGTCCGATAATAGCCAGGGTAGTGCCTGCCGGCACATCCAGATGAATGTCTTTCAGCGTAGGTTCGCTGTGTCCCCGGTGAATAAAAGTCAAATGATGAAAGGTAATATTTCCCTGAATCTGCTCCACCTCATCCACATTTTCCCCGTCAAAAATTTCCGGCTTCTCCTCAAACACTTCCTGAATCCGCTTGATGGAAGCCTGCCCCTGGGAAAACATGGTAATTGCTTCCCCGCAGGCCAGCATGGGCCATACCAGCATAATAATATACTGATTAAAAGCCACAAATCTCCCCAGGGTAATCTCCCCCAAAAGAGCCAGATATCCGCCGTACAGAAGGGTAATCAGACTGCTGAACCCAATCACCACATCCAAAAGAGGCATCACTACCGCCTGCAGGTTCACCACACGGAGATTTTTCTCTCTGGCCGCTGTATTAAATTTCTGAAACGCCCGTCTCTGAGCCTTCTCCTGAACAAACGCTTTCACCACACGGACGCCGGAAAAGCTTTCCTGAACAAAGTCCGTCAAGTCTGAGACGGTTTCCTGTCTTTCCATATAGCGGGACTTCATGACTTTCCCATAATAGATTTCCCCTGCCGCAATAAACAGCATGGGAATCACCGCCAGAAGCGTCAGTTTTACATCCACATAAACCATCATCTGAATTATCACCATAGCCGCCATCACCGTAGCGTCAAAAGCAGAAATCACAGCAGGTCCCAGCGCCATGCGGACTGCATTCAAATCACTGGTAAACCGTGTCATCAAATCTCCCGTTTTGTGCTCATTGTAATATTCCACGCTCATGGCTTCCAGATGCTCAAACATTCCGTCCCGGATTTCCCGCTCAATGGAACGGGAAGCTCCAAAGAGAAAATAACGCCACAGAAAGCGCCCAACAGCCAGCACGGCTCCCACGGCCAGCAGATAGACAATCTGCAGCAGAACATCCTCCATCCCCATGGTATGTACCGTCAGGCCGTCAGTGATGGTTCCTGTAATCTGCGGAATCAGCAGGTTGGCGAAATCCACTACCAAAAGCGTAACCATTCCGGCTAGGAATTGTCCTCTATGTTTTTTTACATACTGCAAGATAAACAAAAACTGGCTCATTGCCTCTTATCCTTTCAAGGTAGCTGCAAAATTACTGTTTCAAAGTGTATTCCATCATCTCATAATGAAGCTGGCTGCCTTCTCCGATTTCCGGCGGAAGCAGAGCTCTTGCTACGCATTTCAATTCCTCCTGAGGATTGTCCTGCTGCTGCAGGTAAGCATAATCCCCGTCAATCCGTGCCACAATATATTCCATAGGTCCTAAATTCATATGTCTCCTCCTTAATCTTTAGAAGCCAGAGACAAAATATCTCCGATTTCCTTTACTGGAATCCTGGTATACTGGCTCAATTCCTGCTGTGTTGGAATAGTACCGTTCTCCTCCGCCAGTATTTTCTGAGCTTCGTGAATCAGATTTACTTTCGCCAGAATCGTATTTTCATTGTAGTCTGCGCTTTCCGTCTCCTGGCAGTAACTTTCCATAGCAGCCCGTACAAACAATTCCAACCGTTTTTCCACTGCCTCCAGACTGGACATTTCCTCTGTCCTGTCATCTTCCTGCTCCGCTTTTTCCTGTTCCTTTGTCAGGCCTTCCATTCCCAGCAGCAATCCCATATTTCCCTCCTGTACCAAATCTTCCAAAAGGGCTCTGCCTGTCGTATAGGATTCTGCAATCTCCGCAATCCTTTTCAGCCATTGATTTGAAATCTGTGCCGCCGCTTCTTTCTCTCCGGCAAGCAGCCTTTGATAGAGCGCTTGTCTCTCTTTCTCCGACAGTACCGGAATCCCTCTGATTTCGTTGAGATACATCTGAAAAGGCCGGGAATGTTTTTTGTTTCCGCCGTTCCCTGCCTTCCCTTTTTTGGCACTCTCTTTCTTCTCCTGCTCTGCCGTCTCCTGTTTAGGGTGCATCAGGTATTCATAAATCATCTCCTGCTGCTCCAAAGATAACTCCATTTCTCCAAAATAGCTCTGGATTTCTTCTCTTGACAGCGGCGCCTGACTTGCCTCTGCAATCTCCTGAACCGAACGCAGCGTCTCCATAAATGTTGTTTTATCTATCATAAATTCCTCCTGTCTGCCAGTATCGCACTTAAGTAACTGCAAAACGTCAGAATTTCACAATTACCTATGTATTATACTATGTTATCCTCTTATTTACCATAGAGAAATGAGAGAGACTTTCCAACAGACCTTTTTAGAAGTTACGTTTTATCTGGAGAATGCACGGCTGCCTCTAAAAAAACAGCCAGAACCGCCGATATATCTGATAAGTAAAGGAGGCGGTACCCATGATAGACATGACGCAGATGCTGGACTCTATGGAAAACTCCATCCGGCTGCAGCACCAGGCCAGAGCAGAACGGCGGGCCGAAGAAGCACAGCGTACTCAGCAGGAATTTAAGGAAAAACTACATCGTGCCGCTGTCAGCAAAATTGAGGCAGACAGCACCTCAGCCAAACTCAAAGGTGCAGAAGAAGCACAGCGCAGAGACCAGTTGATGGGCCTTTTGATGGCCGGACTGTGAGAAATAATGCATGGTTTCCGGAAAGAAGTCACCGACAGGACGCCAAAAAACACAAAACAAACGGTATGCTCCCAAAAGGCGTATACCGTTTGTTTTTGTTTTACTTCTGCTCTTTTCTGCTTTTCCAGACAACAGCCAGAATATCTTTCAGCACCAAAAAGGCATTCAGTTCATCGTAGCCGTATTTCTTTTCCAAATCTCTCAGCAGTCTGTCCAGCTCTGCAGCATATTCCTCCGTCTTTACCTCATTCTGATAAGAGGCAAGGACAGGATATTTTTTGCTCCATGCCTTTGTCCAGTCAATTTTTTCCGAGACTTCCTCACTGGTGCTGTCAATCACCTCCTGAATCTCTTTTACATCAATATCAAATTCAATCAGTTCATCCA
>JAAWLS010000147.1 GCA_022798035.1 Lachnospiraceae bacterium
GAGCTGGAGCGGAGGCTGGCCGGGTACTGCCATACCTCAAAAGCAGTATGCCTGAATTCTGCCACGGCGGCGGAGGAGCTAAACCTTAGAATCTGCGGCATCGGCCCGGGGGATGAAGTAATCGTGCCCGCCTATACGTATACTGCGACAGCGTCAGCCGCAGTCCACTGCGGAGCCAGAGTTGTTTTTGCAGACAGCCGGCCGGACTCGGCAGAGATGGATTATGACAAAGTTGCAGAGGCTGTAACAGAAAAGACAAAAGCCATTGTGGCAGTGGATTTAGGGGGAGTGGTCTGCAATTATGACAGGCTGTTCTCGGCAGCGGAAAGCAAAAAAGCATTGTTTCATCCAAAGGAAGGAAATGATTTAGGAGCCAGAATACAGCAGGCCCTGGGAAGAGTCCTGATTTTTGCAGACGGGGCCCATGCCCTTGGAGCCAGCAGAAACGGGAAAATGTGCGGTGAAATCGCAGACTTTACAGACTTCTCCTTTCATGCGGTGAAAAACTTCACAACGGCAGAAGGCGGCGCTTCCACCTGGAGAGACATTCCCGGGATTGACAATGAAGAAATCTACCACAGATACCAGCTCTATTCCCTCCACGGGCAGAGCAGGGATGCCCTGGCCAAAACAGAAGCAGGGGCCTGGGAGTATGACATTGAGGGGGCATGGTATAAATGCAACATGACAGACATCATGGCAGCCATTGGGCTGAAACAGCTGGAACGCTACCCAAAGATGCTGGCAAGGCGCAGGGAAATCATCGGCAGATACGATGCGGCGTGCGACGCATTGGGAGTCAGCCGCCTGGTTCACTTTGGAAAAGATTTTGCATCATCCGGCCATTTGTATTTAACGCGGATTCCGGGGATATCGGAGAAAGACAGAAGGGAAATCATGGGGGAGCTTGCAGAAAAAGGCATAGCAGCCAATGTACATTACAAGCCCCTGCCTATGATGACGGCGTATAAAGCGATGGGATGGGATATCAAAGATTTTCCCAATGCCTACCGGTATTATGAGAATTTAATTACGCTTCCGCTGCATACAAAACTGAGCGGGGAAGACGTCGACTACGTGATTTATCATTTCAAAGAAATCGTAAGCAGGTACCTGAAAAAATAAGGACTGCAGGGAAGGAGCCGGCCGGATAATGCTTAGAAAATGGGATGCCCTGCCCGCGTTTATGAAATGTGACGAGGTCAGGGAATATTATCAGATGTTAGAAAAAAAGAAACTCAGCTTAGCGCTGAAGAGAGCATTTGATGTGGCAGCCGCTGCCCTGCTGCTCTTTCTTTTGGCAGTACCAATGGCCGTGATTGCCGTGATGATAAAACTGGACTCTCCAGGGCCTGTTTTTTACCGCCAGAAAAGGGTTACAGCCTATGGCAGAAAATTTAAAATCCATAAATTCAGAACCATGGCGGCCCATGCAGATAAGGCAGGCACGGCAGTCACGCTTGCCAAAGACAGCCGCATCACAAAAGCAGGAGCCAGACTTAGGAATAAAAGATTAGATGAAATCCCCCAGTTATTTGACGTCTTAAAAGGGGACATGAGCTTTGTAGGAACCAGGCCGGAAGTGCCGGAGTATGTGAAAAAATACACAAAAGAAATGAGGGCGACGCTTCTGCTCCCGGCAGGCATTACCTCGGAGGCCAGCATCCGGTACAAAGACGAGGCAGGGCTGCTGGGAGAAGCAGAGGAAGCAGACAGGATATATGTGGAAAAAGTGCTTCCCGGCAAAATGAGATACAACCTGGAGAGCATAAGGAAATTTTCACTTTTGGAAGAGGCGGCCACAATCCTCCGGACCATGCTTGCCGTGGCGGGAAAAAAAGAAGAGGAAAACAGATGAAAATCGGCATTACAAAAAACCAAACATATGTGGATGCGATTGTGGAAATCCACATGGACGCATTTACAGGCTTCTTTCTGACCTTTTTGGGGCGCGGCTTTTTGCGGACGCTGTACCGGGGATTTATGGAACATCCCAAGTCTGGAATCATAGCTGCAGTGGAAGAGGGGAAAGTCATCGGCTTTTGCGCATATTCAGAAGATTTAAGCGGTTTTTACAAGTATCTAATCCGGAGGAAGCTGCCTGAGTTTGCCTGGTATGGGCTGGGAGCATTTGTGAGAAAACCAAACGTACTGTTCCGGCTGCTCCGGGCATTTACTTACCCAGAGAAAAGCGAAAGGAAAAAAGCCTATATGGAGCTTTCTTCCATCGGGGTATCGCCAGAGGCAGAGAACCGGGGCGTCGGCAGCAGGCTGGTTCAAACATTGTGCAGGATAACAGATGCAGAGCGGTTTGCATACATAAAGTTAGAGACAGACCGGGAAGGCAATGAGGGAGCGAACCATTTTTATCAGAAAAATGGATTTGTCCTCTACCATTCTTATGAGACGCCGGAAGGCAGAAAGATGAATGAGTACCGGTACGATTTGAGGAAGAAGAGATGAAGAAGATTGCGATTGTGACACTGTTTGTGGCATTAGAGGGAGAAAAAGGATATTCCCGTTTCCGGAGCTTAGCGGAGATTCTTTCAAAAGAATATGCCGTAGACATTATTACAAGTTCTTTCCAGCACTGGGAAAAGAAACAAAGAGACACAGATAAGTTAATGAAAGAGAATAAAGAGAAACCCTATCAATTGAAGTTCGCCTATGAACCGGGTTACAAGAAAAATGTGGACATTAGGCGGATGCGCAGCCACAAAGCGGCGGCAGGGAATATCATAAAATTACTGGAGGAGGCAGAGTACGATTTGATTTACTGCATTATTCCAGATAATTATGTGGCGGCTGAAGTGGCAGCTTATGCGAAGAAAAAGGGGAAAAAGCTGATAATCGACGTAGAGGACTTGTGGCCGGAGGCCATGCAGATGGTGCTGCATCTGCCCAAAGCGATAGACCGTATGGTATTTAAATCTTTTCGAAGAAATGCGAGACGCGCCTATGAAGCGGCCGACGGGATAGTAGGGACCTCAGATGAATACCGGGATATTCCCAGCAGCAGATATGGAATAGACATCAAAAACAGAAAGACCGTGTATGTGGGGTGCGATTTAGAGGAGTATGACGAGGGGGTATCGGAGTTTCTGCCAGAAATTGAAAAGAAGGAAAATGAATTCTGGGTTGTTTATGCAGGGAACTTAGGCTCCAGCTATGACATTCCCACCCTGATAAAAGCGGCTCAGAAACTCTATGCCCAGGGGCAGCGGGACATAAAAGTTAAGATTTTAGGAGGAGGTCCGCTGGAAGAAGACTTTAAAAATATCAAAGAAGAGAGCCCGTGTTATGTAGAGTTTGTGGGATATACACCCTACCGGAAAATGGCGGCCTACCTGGTGAAATCAGATGTGACGGTGAATTCATTTGTGAAGAAAGCGCCGCAGAGCATCGTGACAAAAATCGGGGATTACCTGGCGGCCGGGAAACCAATGATAAATACATGCTCCAGTGCTGAATTCCGGAAAAAAGTAGAGAAGGATGGATTTGGGATTAATGTTACGGCTGAAGACAGGGACAAGCTGGCGGATGCAGTCATGGAATTATATGAGAATCCACAGGCGTGCAAAAGGATGGGAGAAACTGCCAGAAGGATTGCGGAGAAACAGTTTGACAGAAAAACTTCTTACCAGGAAATTATGAGGATGATAGAAGGAATATTATGAGGATGCAAGGATGAACATAGGAGTTTTTTTGTGTGCTGATTTAGAGCGGGCACAGTACATCTATAAATATGTTGACCTATTGGAGAGGCTGCAATGCAGCTATGACATTGTGTACTGGAATAGAAATTTGAGTGATTTTACTATTGACTGCAAGGCGAAATTGATACCATATGATGAAAAAATTGATTCCTATCAGCCTCTTCTTTATAAAACTGGAGCTTATCTGAGATTTCGCAGATTTGTGAAAAAGGTAATCAAAGAAAACTCTTATGACAAAATTATCCTGCTTACAACTCCTATGGCAGTGTCTGTTTTTGACGTTTGCTTCCGGCAGTACAAAGGAAAGTACCTCTTTGATTTTCGGGATTTGACGAAAGAGTATTTTATGCCTTATCGGAAATTAGTGCAGAGACTTGTTTGCAAAAGCGGACTTTTCGTCACTTCATCACCAGGGTATCTTTCTTATTTTGATGAAGATAAAATACCAAATTATGTTTTGTGCCACAATACGCTTGGGATAATTCGAGATAAAAAAAAGTTGGAATTGAAAAAGGAGTTTCCGATTCGGATTGCCTATTGGGGAGCTGTTCGGCAGGTAGAATACAACAAGAAAATATGTGATTTATTTGGAAATGATGAGAGGTTTGTATTTACTTACCATGGGGATGGAGCCTTTGCAGAACTGCAAAATTACTGCACAGGCAGAGGAATTACAAATATTAACTTTACCGGGAGATATTCTTTGGAAGAGATTGAAATGTTTGCAAGGGATGCAGATATTTTATTTAATGCCTATGAGACGGACTTTGTAACAATGCCTTCTCTGGCTGTGAAAGTATATGACAGTCTGGAATACCAGCTTCCGATGGTTGTTTCACGGAAATCTTTTATGGAAAAATATTTGAAGAAATGCAGCCATGTATTTTCTTTTCGTTTGGAGGAAGGAATTCTGGACAAACTGTGGGAATGGTACCGGAGTCTGGAACAGTTTAAAACAGAACAAAGTTTTGAAAAGCTGAAGCAAAAGATACAAAAAGATGATATAGAATTTGAGAAAAAAGTGAAAGCGTTTGTGGAAATATGAAATTTACAGTGAAATTTAACCAAAACAGTGTGATTAGTTTTCTAATATTTGAAATTACGGTGACTGCCGTTAAATTTTACATTGTTCAGGCAGTGCCGGGCCTCTATGTGTATAATTCTATTGCAAACCTCATTATTTCTTGTTTTTTATTACCTTTTTTAATTCCGGCCCTTGGCACGGCATTTTTTCAAAAGCGGAATTTTTTGCTTATCAGCTTTTTTATTTTTAGCTCAGTGATTTGTTTTCAGATAGCGGTTTTTCCAGAAAATGCAGAAACCATTTTGTCTGGTCTGGTGAAAATAATGGGAATGTCTTTTGGCTGCTTGATTGCAGCGTATACCCTTACAGATTATGAGCTTTTTTATCACAAGCTGGTAAATGCTTCCCATCTTATCATTTGCTGCGCTCTCATTCAGTATGTGGCTTTTGAATTTTTTGGAGTTGTGGGCACGGAACAGCTGGACTACAATATGTCTTTCGGTTTTTTCCTGGTGATTCCTACCATTATGGAATTTTTAGAGATTTGGGCTGAAAAGAAGAAAAGATGGATAAATCTTTTTTTCTTCGTGCTGAGTTCTGTCATGATTGTTACCATGGGTTCGAGAGGAGCTGTCCTGGCCGTCTTCATAGGCTGTGTGCTTGGGTTTTATTCCAAGACAAAGTTAAGGAGGGCCTTGGATTTCTTTCTTGCCTGCGTTTCTAGTATGGCGGGAGTGTTTCTGCTGTTTCATTATCAGTCTATTGCAAAATTTTTCTATGATTTTTTAGTTAAATATAACATAAAGAGCCGGATGCTGGCCATGTTAGCCTACGGTGATATTACCTGGTCTGCTGGCAGGGATATACTGCAGGAAAAAGTGGGGAAAATGATTGCAAAACATCCGCTGATAGGGAACGGAATGCTGTCAGACAATTCTTCTCATAACATTTTTTATGAAGTGATTTTATTTTATGGCTATCCAGTCGGGATTCTTTTGATTTTGTTTCTTCTGGCAGAATGGATGAAAATTTTGTATTCAGAGGACGAGTATAAACGAAAGCTGATGATTGTTTTCGGTTCCTATGCGATTGTAGATTCATTGTTAAATCTTACGGTTTTGGGGAAGGACATGTTTTGGATTTACCTTGGGTTAGCGCTGTCCACGAAATTAATGAAAAAGAACAGAGGTAATGTGGAATGAAAAAAATATGCTTTTTTGCAGAAAAAATTGATGCTTCTGGTGGAATCCCACGGGTGGTATCTGTGATAGCAAATGGATTGACAGAGCGGAATTATCAGGTGTCTATTCTATCCCTTACCAATGAAAACGACGGAAACGGCCGCTATGAATTGAGAGAAGAGATAGCCGTTGCTTATTTATTCCGAGGCGTAAGTCTGAATTACCGGAAAGATTATCAGAAAATAGAAAGAAAATTAAAAAGATTTTTTCAGAGAAATCATTATGATGACATTATTGTGGCCGGAATGGATTTTGTCCCTTTTTTTAAGGGAGTACGAAAGCTGGCCCAAAATACGAAAATGATTGCCTGGGAGCACAGTAATTTTATCATAGGGAAAAAATTTGGGATGCGCTGGAGGGGGCGGAGGATT
>JAAWLS010000148.1 GCA_022798035.1 Lachnospiraceae bacterium
ATAGACAATCTCTGCTTCTGTCCGCCGGAAAGTTTAACGCCTCGCTGTCCGATATCCGTATCATACCCATCTGGCAGAGCCATGATAAATTCATGGGCATTGGCATTTTTAGCCGCCTCTATGATTTCTTCCCTAGTGGCATCTGGTTTTCCATAACGGATATTATCCATAACAGTTCCCACAAACAGGTACACATCCTGCTGTACAATACCAATCTGGCTGCGCAGGCTTTTTAACGTCATATCCCGGATATCTTTGCCGTCGATTCTCACTGCACCGCTTGTCACGTCATAGAACCGCGGAATCAAACTGCACAGCGTACTCTTTCCTGCACCGGAAGAGCCCACCAGAGCCATATAAGACCCTGCCTCCACTTCCAGATTGATGTGATTCAGCACAGTCTCTGTGTTTTCTTCATAGTGGAAAGATACATTGTCAAAGGAAATATCTCCCTTCACATCCTTAAGCTCCACCGCATCTGGGGAATCTGAAATATCCGGTTCAATAGCCATCATCTCCATGAAACGCTCATATCCAGTGTAGCCATTCTGGAACTGCTCTGTAAAGTTAATCAGCTTCTTCACTGGCTCTGTAAATGTATTGATATACAGCAGAAACGTAATCAAGTCCGTCACGTTTACCTGGTCGTAGGTAATCAATACCGCACCTGCCACCAGCACAACAATGGTAATCAGAGTAGTCAGCGCTCCCAGCCCGGAATGGTACCCTGCCATGTAGACATAACTGTTCTTTTTAGCCGCCAGAAATCCCTGATTGCCCTCCTCAAACTTATCCATCTCCTCCTCTTCGTTGGCAAAAGATTTTACCACACGGATGCCTGAGAGGTTGTCCTCAATCTGGCTGTTAATCTCTGCGATTTTTACCCTGTTGCGCTTAAATGCCCGTTTCATCCTGGTATTAAAATAGAGGGCATACACCAGCATAACAGGGACAAAGGCAAAAGCAATCATGGTAAGCTTCACATCAATATTGAGTAATATAACGAAAGAACCCACGATTTTGATAATGGAAATCACCAAATCTTCCGGCCCATGGTGCAGAAGCTCGCTGATATCAAACAAGTCGCTGGTAATTCGTGACATCAACTGTCCTACTTTCTGATTATTGAAGAAGGAAAAGGATAATTTCTGATAGTGGCCAAAAATTTCAGCTCTCATGTCGTATTCAATTTTGGCTCCCATCACATGGCCATAATTGGAAATGAAATAGTTGCAGAAGCATTCCACCGCCACTAACCCCAGCATCAATACTCCCAGTCTAGCAATCTTATCCAAAGCGGCTCCTGCCTCCATGGTAATCACATGATTCGTAATATAACGTACAATCAAAGGAATCACTAATGTCACGCCTGCACCCAGAATTGCAAAAAACATGTCTGCAAGAAATAAAGGCAGGTACGGTTTATAATAAGATGCCATCTTTTTTAACTTATGCTCCATTAAAATCCCCTTTCTATTTTTTACTTGAAACCGATTTATAATTATACCACAAAAATCCAGAATTTCAAATATTTTGCTCTCCTTAATTTCCACAGGAAAAAGGTGTAAAATCTCCGATAACGAAACAGATTTCACACCTTTTCCAATTTTTCATTCTTTTATTTTATCGACTTCTGTAAGATTAACACCTAAACTTGTAAACTATAATGTTGTAATTTCCCCAAATCAATGATAGGATAAAATTGTCAAACACCTAAAAAGAAAGGAGATATTTCTATGAATCCAACTGATATTTATTACGAGCATCTTGCCTCTATTACAATGAAAAATTTAGAAAAACGTCACTTTGAATGCCACTACTGTAAAACTGCCAAAGAGGCCGTTGACCTCGCGTCAGAGATGGTAACGCCTGGAAGCACCGTTTCCTTCGGCGGTTCTGTCACACTGGCTGATACTGGTATGGCTGATATTTTAAGACATCGGGAAGACATTACCCTTCTGGACAGAAAGAAAGCCGCCTCACCAGAAGAAACTGCTGAGATTTGTCTGAAAGCTCTTGGCGCTGATTACTATTTTATGAGCACCAGCGCCATCACCATCGACGGAGAATTATATAACATTGACGGCAATGGAAACCGCATGGCCGCTCTCATCTACGGCCCCAAAAATGTGATTATCCTGGCCGGAATGAACAAGGTAGTTCCCACTTTGGAAGATGCCGCTTCCCGTACCCGCAACCTGGCGGCTCCCCAGAATGCTATCCGGCTGGACAAAAAAACACCCTGCGTTTCCACCGGGGTCTGCGCAGACTGCCTAAGCCCAGACTGCATCTGCTCTCACACAGTTATCACCAGACGAAGCGCACCTGCAAACCGGATTAAGATTATTTTGATTGGAGAATCTTTGGGCTATTAATTGAAGCAGAATATCTTTTCTACATAATAGAGCTGTTACAACATGCAGACTCCCGTGAGACATGCCGCAGAGGTTGTAGTTCTTATCCTGCTGCATAATTCTGCATTTTGTGACAGCTCCATCTTCTATACATTTAGTTTTACATTCATTTCTTCCTCTGCCTGCTGTTTGAATTCTTCTAGCTGTTCCTGATTCAGCACCGGAAGCTCCTCTATGGATTGTACGCCAAAGCTCCTCAGGAAATCCTCTGTCGTTCCAAACAGCAGCGGTCTGCCTGGCGCATCCAGTCTTCCCAGCTCACAGACCAAATTGTACTCCACCAGTTTGTTGACGGCATGGGAACAGGAAACTCCCCGGATTTTCTCGATTTCCAATTTGGTAATGGGCTGCTTGTAAGCAATGATTGAGAGCGTCTCCAACAGCACGTCCGTCATCATATGGCGCTTTGGCTGTTTTGCAATTTTTATCAGATATTCGTATGTATCTTTTTTCGTACACAACTGAACGGCATTCTCAATTTCCATCATCTCAATTCCACGGTTCTCTGCCTCATACCGCTGTTTCATATTGGTAAGAATTTTTTGAACTTCCTCCTGGCTGATTTCTAAGACCTCCGCCAGCCTGGCGATTTCCACTGACTCTCCCATGGCAAAGAGAATCCCCTCTATGACCGCCTCACATTTTTCTTCTTTCATACTGACTCCTTATGCCGGCATCTGACTGCCTTCTCGATTGGAAAAGATAATAATGTCATCAAAAATACATTCCTGCGAAATATGTATTTTCCCCGTTTTCATCAATTCCAGAAGAGACAGGAATGTGACAATAATCTCCATTTTGCTGCTCTGTGCCTCTAACAGCCCCCGAAAACTAAACTGGCTGTGGGCAGCGGCATATTCTTCCAAATATCGGGTGCGCTCCTCCAGAGAAACTTCTTCTTTCTCAATCTTTCCAAACCTGGAACGGATAGGGTCAATCTTATCCTCCTGCTTTCTCATAACAGATTTAAACACCGCATTGAGTTTCCGCAAAGTCACTTCCGACATCAATTCCTGCAAATCCACAGGCTCCTCATACTGCCTGACTTCCTCCGGAATCGTAGGAGCTTTGAATAAGACCCGCTGCGCGTCAATCTGTCGGTCTTTCAGCTCATAGGACATGCACTTGTACATTTTATACTCCAGAAGTTTTTGTACCAGCTCCGCCCTCGGGTCCTCCTCTTCTTCCTCTATCTCCTCTTTGGGAAGCAGCATTCTGGACTTGATGTCTAACAGCGTAGCCGCCATCACCAGGAACTCACTAACTACATTTAAATCCTGGCGTTTCATCTCATTGATGTACTCCATATATTGATTCGTAATTTCCACGATGGGAATATCGTAAATATTCACTTTATTTTTCTCTAACAGGTGCAAGAGCAAATCCAAAGGTCCTTCAAATACCTGAAGTTTCACTGTCAAATCCATGTTTTCCTCCCACAGTGTCAGCAATCTCAAAGATATTGCTTTTCTTTACAGTCTCAAAACAACGCTATTACCTATTCTACCTTTATCTCCTGCTTTTTTCAAGAAAAATTTGTAGACATTTCGGTTGAAAGAACATCATTTTATAGCAAGGTCATCTGCAAAGCAGCTGGAAAACGTTAAAGATTCCTTTGAGAACAGCATAGTCTGAACTATGCGCTGCGTTACTGTTCGGGCAAAAATATGACGCTTAACAGTTCCGCTCTGTTAAAAATCCGAATGTGAAATGTATGGGTTCCAAGTCCTCGGCTGACAATCACGCTCTTTCCCTCCGCCTGAAATTGTCCCACATCATATTTGGGAAACCAAGTGAACTGCGGAGAAATGATACTTCCAATTCCTGGAATCCGAATCAAACCTCCGTGATTGTGTCCACAGAATGTCACATCTGCTCCCCAGTGGATATAATCCTCGGCATAAGCTGGATTGTGAGCCAAAAGAATTTGAAAAAGTTCTTTTTTCTGTGCCGGAAGATGATGATTCAGATAATTTTGCTCCAGCGGCGCAATTCTGCCTTTTTCGTAATAGTCAAGTTCCAGCTCCAGAGCAGACAGCTGAACTCTGTTTTGTCCCAACAGGATTTCTCTGCTCTCCGTCTCCATAACCGTCACTCCTGACGCCTTCACTTTGTCCATATATTCCACAAACAGAGGATGATTGATTTTTTCCGGCTCCCGCAGACGGCTCTCATGATTTCCGTAGCTGTAATACACAGGAGCAATTTTCACAAGGTCCTGCAGCGTCTGCAGCGCTGTCTCAAAAGTTTCGCTGTCTCTGGACACCAGCATATCACCTGGAATCAGAATTGCCTGGGGTTTCAAATTCTCCACTGCTCTTAAAAGTTTCTCATTTTCTCTACCGTAAGAAAATCCATGTAAATCAGACAAAACTGCCACGCAGGCCTGCTCTTTGATTTTCGGTGAAGCAACACGATACTTCGTCACCTTAAATTTTGTCAGTTCCCACTTCTGCCACAAAACATAGCAGAGAATCATTAATATTATCAGAATGAAAATCACCATTTCTTTTGCCTTTCTCCTGTTTCCAAGCATATTATACAAGCACTTCGATTAAACTATTATATAACATTTGGAGGTTATGATATGCATTGTATCTTGTCTTTTTTACTATCTGCCTGTCTGCTGTTCTCCTCCCTGCTTCCCAACTCAGACACAGCTCCAACAGAACAGACGCCGACAGACGAAATCACAGTTTCTGCGCCATCCGCAGTGCTGATGGAAAGCTCCACCGGCCAGATTATCTACGAAAAGGAATCCAATACCTCCCTTCATCCTGCCAGCATCACGAAAATCATGACTATGATTCTGATTTTTGACGCGCTGGACGAAGGAAAAATTTCTCTGGAGGACACAGTAACCGTATCGGAATACGCTGCCAGCATGGGCGGTTCCCAGGTCTTTTTGGAGCCTGGAGAAACCCAGACGGTGGAGACCATGCTGAAATGTATCTCTGTGGCTAGTGCGAACGACGCCTGTGTGGCCATGGCGGAGCACATCTGGGGCAGTGAACAGGAATTTGTCAATCAGATGAACAAACGGGCCAAAGGACTTGGCATGGAAAACACAAACTTTGTCAACTGCTGCGGCCTAGATGCAGAAGGACATATGACCACGGCCCGCGATGTGGCCCTTATGTCCCGGGAGCTGATTACCAAATACCCCCAGATTCACGACTACTGCACTATCTGGATGGAAAATATCACCCATGTAACCAAAAGAGGCTCCTCGGAATTCGGCCTCACCAACACCAACAAATTAATCCGCCAGTATCAATATGCCACCGGATTAAAAACAGGCTCTACCTCCCAGGCAAAATTCTGTGTGTCTGCCACTGCTAAAAAGGATGGATTGGAGTTGATTGCCGTCATCATGGCGGCGCCAGACCACAAAGTCCGCTTCAAAGACGCCACCGCTCTGTTAAATTATGGATTTGGAAAATGCCAGGTGTACAAAGACGAAAATAAAGATAAACTTCCCAGCCTCGCCATTCAGGGAGGAGTGGAAGAAAGTTCTCCCCTGGCCTATGAGTCCGAGTTTACATATCTCGATACTGCAGGTTCTGATTTGTCTGCAGTCACCAAAGAACTAGAGCTTCCTACATCGGTCAAAGCTCCCGTGAAAAAGGGGCAGACTGCCGGAAAAGTCATCTACAAATTAAATAAACAAGAGATTGGCTCCGTCAACCTGCTGTTTGTCAACAACGTGGAGAAAGCTCTATTCAAAGACTATTTTCTAAAAACGCTGGAGCAGTTTTTTCTGTAATGCAGACCTTGCTCTTTGTCATTCCCCTGCCAAAAAGCAGGCTTCACAGGTATTTTGATGAGAAATTTTACAGAAGCGGCGTAAAGAGCCTCATCACACTCTGTAAAGTGCGGATGGCCGCCGGACGTTTGCGGCAGAATTCCATGTTAATCTCTTCCGAT
>JAAWLS010000149.1 GCA_022798035.1 Lachnospiraceae bacterium
TATTTTGTTATGAAATCTCTGACCTTTGCCAAATGAATGGCTGCGCAGCCTGGCAGGCAGACTTTTACTTTTTAATTTTTACGCTTATCACTTTGCTGTAACTGCTGTAATATTTCTGCTTTCCGGACTTCTTGTAAGAACGTATTTTATAATAATATGTCTTATTCTTTTTCAGCCCTGTGTTGTTATAAGACGTGGTCTTATTCTTGGTAACATTTTTTATTTTCTTGTAATTTTTCTTCTTGCTGGTGGAACGGTAGATTTCATATCCCGTCACATTTCTATCCCGCTTCCAGGTAATTACCGCCGTCTTACTCTTGCTGTTCTTAACTTTGGAAAGACTGGGCTTTTTCGGAACAATTTTAAAAGTAATCTGTTTCGTTCCAGTATAATTTCCCTTTCCTTTCAGCGTCACTTTTGCGCTGCCGATTTTTTTCTGGCTGGCGGAAACAGTATAGTCTTTGTTCAGCTTCAATGTGGTGCCCTTGTACTTCACCGTTACCTTTGGCTCGATGACTTTGCCTGTATAAGGCTGATTGCTGATTTTGCTTACTTTAGCATCTTTCAGATTTTTCTTCGTCTTATATGTAACTTTCAGCGTGTAGTTTCCGGTGTAAGGATTGTGATTTCCGCGCTCATTTCCAGTAATTTTCAGATAGTATTTCCCTTTTTCCAAAGTCAACGTGTAATTGTCCCTGCGGCTTCCAGTCCCTGTATTCCATACATTATCTTCGTCGTTCAATTTCTGATTTCCATTGCCGTCATAGACGTAAATACAATAGTATTTCATATAGGAGGTCAAAACAATTTTTACGTCCCGCTTCTCTGCCACATTAAAACAAAAAATGTCGCAGGAATCATTTAACGCAATCTGTCCTCTGATTTCCGCGCCGGAATTAATCTGGCACGCGCTGGCGTCATCGTTATTTGGCTCCTTATGATTCACTCTTGCGTTCTGAAAGTTGACGCGGAACTGATACGTTCCTGTGCTCTTAGCCAGCTTTTCGGCAGATAAAGGCTCAATGGCCTTCTTGCCCATGATTTCCAGGTAATAAGTGCCCGTCGCCAAATCAACCTGATGGTTATCGGTGCGCTTTCCCATGCTTTTATTCCAGGTATTTCGGTCTGACATCCACACTCTTTTGCCGTCTTTGTCACTCAAATCCATCGTATAGTATTTCATGTAGGAAGTCATGTCTATGTTCAGCCGTCCCGCAGAAGTCAAGGTAATCTTGTAAATATCACGGTCGTCATTTTCTGCAATCTGGCCTGTAATATACTTCTGAAAAGCGACGGCAGAGGCCTGAGCACTGCTGTTATTCGGCTCTGGATAAGTCACATCCACTCCTGCAAAAGATGTCCCAATTTTCCAGGTTCCCTTCGCTGCGCTGGAACTGCCGATAAGATTAGATAAAATTTTTCCTGTAAATTCAAGATAATACGTTCCCTTTGTCAAATCTACCGTGAGGGTGTCCTCCAAATAGCCGGTTGTTTTGCTACAATCTCCTGCCTTTGTCCACACAGACTTCCCTGCTGCGTCTACAATCTTCATGCTGTAATTTACATAAGAAGATATTTTCCAGGTCACTCTCCCTGACTTAGGCAGCGTAAACTGATAAGATTTCGTTTCCCTCGCACCTGTAATTTTTCCGGAAATCTCTTTTCCCAGTGTAAGCGGTTCTGCTGTACGGGAAGCCTTCTCCTGCCGCTCCTCAGACTGCTCCACTTTTGTCGGTTCCATAGCAAATGCCGGCATATCTGTCATACCTGCCGCCACGCTGATTGCCAAAACAAAGGCCAATACTCTCTTTCTCATATCCATTTCTCCTCACAGTCACTTTTCAACTTTTCTCTATTTTATTCCCGGCAAATTTACATTTCAAGCATATTTTCCTCTTTTTCTACAAAACATGCAGATTGTCAGACTTTTTTGTTAAACAAAGACAGCTCTTCCCTGTCCTCCATACTGAAAAATTTCTCCCTGTCATTGTGAGGAAACAACAGCTCCATATAAAGATTTCCCAGTAAATCTCTCACATCCTCCGCGTCCACTTCTTCTACCGGCAGTCTCTCCATCTTTTTCAGATTAGCAAGGACTGACTCTATCTGCTCTTTATCCACCGGAGGTTTCTCAAAGACAGGGGGCGGTTCCGGCAGCTGTTTCGGCTCCTCCTGCGGTTCTGGCTGAAGGATTTCTTTCGTCTCAGGCATCCGATAGACCATATTCCTGCATGTCTTTTCAAAACATTCCGGGTCGTATTTCGACAGATATTTCAAATCTTCCATCGTCAAGGTGCGCTTATTGTGTATCTTAATGTAAATATTTACAAGACGTGTATCTTTGCCCATGGCAGCCTCCTTTCCGAATCCAGGGAACCATTTATATCACCCTGTTCCCTGTGGTTTCCGCTCTGAATTTCTGTGCTCTCCCATATTTTCATTATACACGAAACACTTTCGAAAAACAACTTTTGAGTAGCGGAACTGTCTCTCATGCCGCCTCTTTTTGTACTGGTACCCAGCGGACATACTGCCCGCAAAAGGCCGCCGGAATACCCCCATCTCCTGTATCGGCAGCATTTTTCTCTGCATCGTTTTCTCCATTCTCTCTTCTCTTAAGGCGGCGCGTGAAGCATCTTTTCCTCTCGTCAACAGCTGTTGGGTGGAAACTGCGCAAATTCGGTCCACGGGATAACTGCATTTCTGATAGCTCAGCGTACTATAACAGGTGGCGGAAGATTCAAACAAAAAATAAGTATACGTCCCCTCCCAGACCAATTCCTCAGCCATAGGCGGAAAGGAAACAGAATCATGCCTGCGGTACAGATTTTTGCCGGAACAAACGTCTTTACAAATTTCATAGAGATAAATTTCTGAGTCGAAATAGCGTCCCATGGAAGAGACTACCGCCAAATATGTTTTTCCCTCCGCTTTCAGAAACGCCGCTCCATTGGCAAATCCCGGAATCAAAATTTCTTCCTGTTGTTCCAAAGTAAGAATTTCTCTGCCTTCTCTCTCTTTCCTGACGACGCGAAAGCCTCTGAGCTCTCCTTTTTTCAACAGCCCTTTGACATACGTTCCCACCCACAGTTTTCCCTCATGCCACGTCACAAAAGATGCTGTCATACCGCAGGAAACATTTCCGTCATATGCCAAAAGCTCGTAGCTGCTCTCTCCGGAATTCACGGCTCTCTCTATGGTATCATAGGAAATCACACTGCACTGTCTCGTGGTGCTTTTTGCAATCCACACCCGTTCCCCGTCAAATGCAGCGCCGCCCACGTGATTGATATCCGGCAGAATGACAGCTGTCAGAAATTTTCGGTTTTCAGGATTTTGATTGGATAGAACATACAGCACGGACCTGCTGATTTTGGGAACTTTCTGCTTTGTCTTTTTCCCATAAAACATTCCATTGTCATAAGCCGTCACCAGCATATAATCCCCTGCAATGCAAATTCCCTGGGGCACCATCTGGCTGCAGTTTTCTCCCAAAACATCTGTATTCTCCAGCCCAGGCACCGGAGTGGAATAATCCGGCTGATACAGGTTTTGAAAACTGCGGTAACGATTCAGCGTACTGCGAAACTGATTTTCATAGCGAAAATCCACGCTGGTATAAGGCCGTGTTTTTCCGTATTTTTCCATGTTTTCAGACAAATTGAAAGCTGCAGGAGAGCTTCCTCTCTCACTCAGAAGCCCCCATGCAGCCAATATCAAATAGGATACTATACTGTATTTAAAAATTAAAATTTTGTTTTTCTCCGTTTTCATACATATTCCGCCTTTGCTCCATTCTTGCAGCAATGTTTCGTTTTTGTTAGTATATCCAAAAATTTCAGAAAAACGATTGGCAAAAAATGTATATAAAACACTTCTGTTTTACACATCAAAAGGAACACGACTGGACGGCCGCCTCATCGGATTACTCTGAAAAACATTTTAAAATTTCGTTTAAAATTTCGTTAGCCGCCGCTTCCTTGCTCATCTGCTCCAAATGTCTGCAGCCTGAACCAGAAATCAGTGTTATCACATTGGTGTCTGTGCCGAATCCGGCCCCTTCCACTTTCAGGTTATTGGCGGCAATCAAATCCAGATTCTTTTTCTCCAGTTTTGCTCTTGAGTTTTCCTCCAGATTCTGAGTCTCCATAGAAAATCCACAGAGGAAGCTGTGAATCTCTCCGGCTGATTTCATCCTTCCCAGTTCCGCCAAAATATCTTTTGTGGACTCCAGCTGAATCTCTCCGGTTCCCTGCGATTTTTTTATTTTTTCACTGGCCGCTTCTTTTGGTCTGTAATCCGCCACTGCGGCCGCCTTGATAATCACGTCCATCTCAGAGGCTTTCGAAATCACCTGCTGATACATATCTTCCGCGGAAACGACTTTTACTACTTCCAGAAACATCGGCGGCTCCAGAGAAGTCTTTCCTGTCACCAGCGTTACCTGGGCTCCCCGCAGTACGGCCATTTTCGCCAGGGCATATCCCATTTTTCCGGTAGAGTGATTGGTAATATAGCGCACCGGGTCAATGGCTTCCTGGGTGGCCCCCGCCGTCACCAGCACTTTTTTTCCGGCCAAATCCTTCGGGAAAGCAAGCTCCCTTAACACATATTCCACCAGCACTTCTTCAGCAGGCAGTTTTCCCTCTCCAATATCGCCATTTGCCAGCATTCCGGTATCAGGCGGAATGATTTCATATCCGTAACCAGCCAGTTTTTTTATGTTGTCCTGCACAATCGGATTGCGGTACATATTGTGATTCATGGCAGGCCCAATCAGTTTCCGGCAGGTGCAGGCCATCACCGTTGTGGTCAGCATATCGTCTGCAATCCCATTTGCAATTTTCCCAATTACATTTGCAGTGGCAGGTGCAAGCAGCACAAGGTCCGCCTGTTTTGCCAGCGCCACATGTTCTACGGAAAATTCAAAATTCCGGTCAAAGGTGTCAATCAGGCACTTATTTCCAGTGAGGGTTTCGAATGTGGTGGCCGTAATAAAATTCGTCGCATTTTCTGTCATCAGCACATGTACATTACAGTGAAGTTTTTTTAGCATTCTGGCCACATTCGGCATTTTATAGGCGGCAATTCCGCCTGTCACACCCAATAAGACTGTCTTTCCCTGCAGCATTGTTTCCTCCTTTTCAGGCAGAAATCTGTCCGTGTTTTTCGTAAGTGGTAACTCTGGATATTTTATTTTCCTCATCTACAAATACCACTTGAGGATGGAAAGCCTCCGCCTCTTCCGGCGTCATCTGGGCATAGGCCATGATAATAATATGGTCCCCGGCCAGTACCTGTCTTGCCGCCGCTCCATTCAGGCATATCATTCCGCTGCCTGGTTCTCCTGCTATGGTATAAGTCTCAAACCGATTGCCGTTTTCAATATCCACAATCTGCACATTTTCGTATTCCAAAATTCCTGCCGCCTTCATAAGTTCCGGGTCCACCGTAATGCTTCCCACGTAATTAAGCTCTGCCTGCTTGACCACAGCACGATGAATCTTTCCTTTCAGCATTTTTAAGTACATAACTTCCTCCATTCTGATACTTGGCTTTTCTGCTCTGAAGCATTGGCATCCTTCAGCCCACGCCTTCCACATTTAATGCCTTATGACTGAGCTGTTACAAAATTATCAATCAATCTTGTCCTGCCAATATAGACGGCTGTAGCCGTTAAAATTGGTTTCTCAATGGTATCCACAGGCTCTAACGTCTCTGCGTCCACAATTTCCACATAATCTATTTTGGCAAGCGGCTCCGTCTCCATATTTCTCACGATGGCTTCCCGGACTTTCTCCGCATCTTTTTCCCCTGCTGCTATCATCTCTTCTCCCAGCACAAGAGATTTGTGGAGAATCAATGCCGCTTTTCGTTCCTCTTCACTCAAATAAGTATTCCTGGAACTCATGGCAAGTCCATCTTCCTCCCGGACAATGGGACATCCAACAATCGTCAAATCAAAATTCATATCCCGCACCATTCTGCGGATAACCGCAAGCTGCTGGGCATCCTTTTGTCCAAAATAAGCCCTGTCCGGCGTCACAATATGAAAAAGTTTGGACACCACGGTGCACACGCCGCTGAAATGAGTCGGCCTTGTCTTGCCGCAGAGCCCTTTTGTCAAACGGTTCATATCCACAAAGGTACAGTTATCGGGAAAATACATTTCCTCCGGCTCCGGATGGAAAATCAAATCTGCTCCGGCCTCCTCACAAAGGGCTGCATCTCTTTTGATATCTCTTGGGTAACTAGACAAATCCTCATTCACGCCAAACTGTTCCGCCAGCGCGCTGTTT
>JAAWLS010000150.1 GCA_022798035.1 Lachnospiraceae bacterium
TTATCTCCCTCTTTGACAATATATCCGATAATTCCCGGACTCTCCTGCAGTTCTTCTATATTCAGCGGCTCCTGCACTACCTCTGTGATTTTCCGAACTTTCTGCTGTTCAAATACAACGCAGTTTAAGTTCAATACCGCCTTTACTTCCACCTGGCTGCTGTCCGTCATGACAGTGGTGAGCTGGTCAATTCCTGTCTGCAGATGAAAGCGGCAGGATTCATTGATTCCCGGCGCTTCAATCAGATAATGGAACGGAAGAATGTCTTTCATGGAAGCCACCGGCATCCTGTCGTCTGACGTCACATACAGAATATTCATCTGCAGCGTGCCTTCCACCTGTATTCCTCCCTCTACAATCTCCGTCTGTTCCACCACTGCATTTCCTTCGCTGGCACAAATCTGCAAAATAGGTTCTTGATTTTTATCCAGATTCATTTTTTCTGCAATCTTGCATTTTGAACCGTTGCGCATCAGCAGTTTTTCGAATATGGATTCCTGATAGACCGGCGTCAGCTTTTCATTTACTGCGTACAAATCTTCCACAATCCTATCCTCTTCCTCCGTAAATACCTGTATCTCCAAATCCAGCACCAGTTCCAGGTGAAGCATGCGCTCCTCCCCATCATAATCCGGCTTTGCCTCCAGCTCGATTCCCGCAATATCATAGGACACATCGCAGACCATATCATCCTCGCATCCATTGCAGTCGATTGCTCCAGAAAAAGGCAGGGCTGTTTCCATCCACTGCAAATGCTCCTCTTCTTCCTCGCCTTCGTACAGTACAAATACAAGAACCTCCCCTTTTATGCCAAGCTGATGGTCTGACAAACGCATCTCCACGCTTCTCAGCTGTACGCTCTTCCACAGAATCTGCCGGATATTCGGCTTGTTGGAAGGCAGCACAATTTCTTCTTTAAAGCGATACGTATCTTTTTTGGCCAAAAAGAGCTGCATGGCAGACAGTGTGTTTTCCAAAAGCTGTACGCCGCTTTCTCCCTCCACTCCTGTCACAACATCTTCATCATAAATTTCATCAATGACTGCCTTTAGTACCACCAGAGCCTTGACGCTGAGCTTTCTGGAATTGATAATGCCAATAGACAAATCCTCCATCTCCCAGCTCATTTTCGCCGTATCATATTCATTTGCCCCATCAATGGCAAGGCTCTCCTGAAAGGGAATTTCGCCGCTCATGCTGCTAATTTTCCCCGCTTCCTGGTCGCTTCGGTACAACAGAGAAAATTTCAGCACTCCTTTCAGCCACACATGGTCCTGAGTTATTGTGGTTTCGTCCAGTCTGATTTCTCCTTTGTCCAGGATAATTCGTATCAAATCCGGTTTCATGTCCGGTACATTAAAATCATCATCCAGGGTAATTTGTGTGACAGCTTTTCCCTTTTCCTGATTCATATGTATATATTTTTTTGATAAGTCCAAAACAAAAAACGCTCCAATCCTGAATATTTGTACATTTTATTCCGGATGGAAGCGTTTTATTCATTTCTTTGTAAACATTACATTAACACAATTTCATTCTGATATCTCTCGTCAGCACATCCGCGTAACTGAACGAAAGCAGCTGCGGTGGATTTTTCTCATTTTCATCATCAACTAATATGGTAAACACAGAAGGATATGCTCCTTTGATTACTCCCTCCTGAATGTCAACCCGGTTTCGGCCTCTATCTAACTGAATCATAACTTTATTCCCCAACTGTCCTGAGACAGATGCGCGGACTTTGTTAATATCTGCCTGCTGTACTGCCATTCTTTCCACCTCTATTCTATTTTATTCCCACGGGCAGTAAAAAACGGCCATGCTTCCATGGAGATTTGACGAATGCCGCGAGGGTTAAAAGCACCGCTGCTTGGCAGCGCCGCAAATTTGATACCCCGTTTGTGAGAGGGGCTTTGATTACCATAGGGATTCGGAGTCAACAGCATCTTTGATACAGCGTGCTTTTCTGACATCCAAGCCCTGCAGACAATTAAATTATCTGCTGGATTTCTGTTCATTGTTTCAGTATAGCACTGTGTTAAAAAGTTGTCAAAGGAAAATGTCCCACAGATTTCGACCAAAACTTCCATTTTGCAGGAATAGCAGCCTAATTTTACCATTGACTTCCGAACAAATGTTTGATATTATTCTGATAGAACTTTTCAGAGGTGATATGTGTGGAGCAGAGACTTATTTTCCATATAGACGTGAATTCCGCCTATCTTTCCTGGGCGGCAGTGGAGAAATTAAAGAATGGCAGTACTTTCGATTTGCGCAGTGTTCCTTCTATTATAGGAGGAGATATGTCTAACCGCCACGGCGTGGTTCTGGCCAAGTCCATTCCCGCGAAAGCTTTCCATATCATCACTGGAGAACCGGTAGCCCACGCCCTTAAGAAATGTCCCCATCTTCTCTTGGAACCGCCGGACCACCGATTGTACGGCGCTTACAGCCGCAGGCTGATGGAACTGCTGCACACGTTCTGCCAAAACATTGAGCAAGTCAGCATTGATGAATGTTATATGGACGTCAGCGGGAAACCATCGTACCGCCAAGACCCAACAGCCGCTGCAGCCCTCATCAAAGACACCGTGCGGGACACCTTAGGCTTTACAGTCAATGTGGGCATTTCCTCCAACAAGCTCCTGGCTAAGATGGCTTCCGATTTTCAAAAGCCAGACAAGGTCCACACGCTGTTTCCGGAAGAAATCCCTTCCAAAATGTGGCCCCTTCCAGTAAAAGAGCTGTTTATGGTAGGCAGAGCCTCCGCCTCCACTTTGGAGAAGCTGGAAATCCGAACCATCGGAGACCTGGCCCACATGGATTTGCACATTTTAGAAAGCCATATGAAAAGCCACGGGCGGCTTATCTGGGAATTTGCCAACGGCATTGACGATTCCCCCGTGCAGACAGAAGAAGGCGAACTGAAAGGCGTGGGCAACTCTACCACTCTCTCCCGGGATGCGGAAACCACCGCAGAGGCCAGAAAAGTCCTCTTCTCCCTCTGCCAGCAGGTTTCTTCCCGGCTGAAACGCTCCGGATATCTGGCTGGAATGCTCAGCACAGAAATCCGCTACGCCTCCTTTGTCCGTGTATCACACCAGAAACAGCTTCCATCTGTCACCGATGATGCAGATGTTCTGTACCGCCATGCCTGCCTCCTGTTTGATGAACTCTGGAATCGGGAACCCATCCGCCTGCTGGGAGTGCGTACCTCCAAGCTGGCTACAGAGCCAGAACCAGTACAGATGACATTGTTTGACCTGCCCAGAACTCAAAAAGAAATTCAGGCGGAGAATGCCGCCAAGTCCCTGCAGGAAAAATTTGGAAAAAGTATCATCAGAAAGGGGCTTTGATAGCAGCAGTTCAGGATATCCCTACATCGCAAACTGACTGTTGTAGAGCTCGGCATAAAATCCTTTCTGCGCCAATAATTCCTCATGACTGCCCTGCTCTAAAATATGTCCGTCTTTCATAACCAGAATAATATCTGCCTCCTGAATTGTTGACAGACGGTGGGCCACAATAAAACTGGTACGCCCCTGCATCATTCTGGCAAAAGCATTCTGTATTTTCATCTCCGTCCTGGTGTCAATAGAAGATGTGGCCTCATCCAGAATCAGCATTGGAGGCAGACAGAGCATAACCCGGGCAATACACAGAAGCTGCTTCTGACCCGTAGAGAGACTTCCTCCTTCTTCTCCGATTACCGTATCATACCCCTTGGGGAGACGCTTGATAAAACTGTGGGCATGAGCCGCCTTTGCCGCCTCTATCACTTCCTCCTCTGTGGCCTCTGGTTTTCCCATCATCAGGTTTTCCCGGATGGTTCCTCCCTTCAGCCATGTCTCCTGCAGTACCATTCCATAACTCTCCCGAAGGCTTCTTCTTGTCACATTCCGAATATCCTCCCGCTCTATCTGAATACTTCCGCCGTCCACATCATAGAAACGCATCAGAAGATTGATAATCGTAGTTTTTCCGCATCCTGTAGGCCCTACAATAGCTACCCGCTGCCCTGGTCTGACGGCCAGGTTAAAGTCCTCAATCAATTTTTTATCCGGCACATAGGAGAAATACACGTGCTCCAAATCCACATTTCCTTTCACGTCCGTCAGAATTTTAACATTTTCCGGCTCCAGAATCTGGGGTTCCTCCTCAATCAAATGAAAAATCCGTTCTGCACAGGCAAGGGCATTCTGCAGTTCCGTCACCACGCCGGAAATTTCATTAAACGGCTTCGTATACTGGTTGGCATAACTCAGAAAGCAAGAGAGCTGTCCCACGGTCAGCAGTCCTTTCATGGCTGAGAAGGCACCTGCCAGCCCCACTCCTGTGTACACTAAGCTGTTGACAAAGCGAGTGCTGGGATTCGTCAGAGAAGAGAAAAATGTCGCCTGCAGAGAAGCCTTCTCCAGCCTTTCATTAATTTCGTCAAAAGTCTCCAACGCGTCTTTCTCCTTGGAAAAGGCCTGCACCACTTTCTGGTTTTCTATCATTTCATTGATAAAAGCAGTCTGTTCCCCTCTGGTAGTGGACTGCAGCATAAACATAGAAAAGGTTCGCTTCGCAATAAAACTTGCTACAAACAGAGACATCGGTGTAATCAATACTACCACAAGGGTAATCTTCACGTTAATACTCAACATAAACAGCAGCGTTCCCAGAATGGTAATCACTCCTGTAAACAACTGAGAGAATCCCATCAGCAGTCCGTCCGCAAACTGGTCCACATCTGCAATTACCCGGCTGACCAGTTCTCCATGAGAGTGCACGTCTATAAATTTCAGCGGAAGAATCTCGATTTTGGCAAAAGCCTCTCTTCGGATGTCCTGGATTACCTCATAAGTGATTTTGTTGTTGCACACATTCATCAGCCACTGAGCCAGTGCCGTCAGTCCCATAATCACTCCCATTTTTCCAAGCAGCATGAAAATGACGGTGAAATCAACCTGTCCCGGCGCCAGAATACGGTCGATTACCTGACCGGTAAGTACTGGAATATACAATGTGGAAGCCACCGTGGCTACCGCAAAAATAAGGGAAAACACCAGAAAAATCTTATATTTTTCAATATAGTGCAAAACTTTTTTCAGCGTCTTTGTCTGCTGCTTCTTTTCTGTTTTTTCTTTCATGGCCGCCTCCTACTGTTTCTTATATTGAGATTCATAAATTTCCCGGTAAACTCCGCAGGAGTTCAGCAGTTGTTCATGGGTTCCCATGCCTACAGCTTCTCCGTCCTCCAGCACAATAATCTTATCTGCATGCTGAATGGAAGAAGTACGCTGAGACACAATAAATACTGTGGGACTTTCCTTCATTTCCCGGATTGCCCTGCGCAGTTTTGCATCTGTAGCATAATCTAAGGCGGAAGCGCTGTCGTCTAAAATGAGAATTTCCGGTTTCCGAACCAATGCCCGGGCAATGGTAAGTCTCTGCCTCTGCCCGCCGGAAAAGTTCTTCCCGCCTTGTTCCACAGGGGCCTCCAGTCTTCCCTCTTTCCCCTCCACTACTTCCTTCGCCTGCGCAATTTCCAAGGCCTCCATCATTTCTTCTTCTGAGGCATCGCTTTTGCCCCAGCAGAGATTTTCCCGGATGGTGCCTTTAAACAGCACTGCTTTCTGCATGACAATTCCCACTTTCTGGCGCAGTTCCTCCAGAGAGTATTCCTTTACATTCTTCCCATAGAGCAGCACTTCTCCTCTGGTAGCGTCATAAAATCTAGGAATCAGATGTACCAGAGAAGTTTTTCCGGAACCAGTTCCGCCGATAATTCCAACTGTCTCTCCCCTGCTGACAGAAAAATCAATGTCCGACAAACTCTCGGCTCCTGCTTCCTGATACGTCAGACCTACATGAGAAAACTGCACAACCGGAGCTTCTCTGCCGGCGTCCTTCTTTCCTGTTTCACAGACAGATTTCCCGTTGTCTGCTTCTTTATCTGTTTCAGGGGCAGATTCCCTCTCGTCCCTTTTTACCCCAGAGGAAGCCGTATCTTTCGGCATACTGCTTGGAATCTCAAGCACCGCCTCCACACGGTTTCCACATGCCACGGCTTTCGTGATAGTCACAATCAAGTTGGCAAGTTTAATCAGCTCCACTAAAATCTGAGACATATAATTTACCAGAGCCACCACTTCTCCCTGAGTCAAAGTTCCGCTGTCAACCTGAAAGGCTCCGGTATACAGCAGGAAAATCGTCGCGCCGTTGATAATTACATAAGTGACCGGATTTAAAAATGCGCTGATTCTTCCCACACGGTTCTGCATGTCCGTGAGATTTTCCAGACCTTC
>JAAWLS010000151.1 GCA_022798035.1 Lachnospiraceae bacterium
AAAAAAAGGAAAATATAAAGTAGTAAAGAAAATTACAAAGAACAGTACGGTAAACTGGACGGATAAAAATCTCACAGGCGGAAAGACTTATTACTATAAAATAAGGTCTTATGCAGACAACGGGAAAAAGACCAAATATGGTTCTTATTCTTCCGTGACGTCTGCCAAAGCGAAAGTGTCCGGCACAAAATTTACGAAAGTCTCCAGTCTAAATGCAAAGAAAGTTACGCTCAAATGGGCGAAGCAGGACAAAGCAGACGGCTATAAAATTTACCGAAAGACAGGAAAAAATGGAACGTATAAAGCGATTAAGACTATTTCAAAGACTAAGACAGTAAGTTATACGAATGGAAGTTTAAAGAGCGGAACTACCTATTACTACAAAATCAGAACTTATAAAAAAGTAAATGGAAAAATAAAGTATTCTGCATATTCTGCAGAGAAACGTATTCAGGCGAAATAAAAATGAAGATTACACCGTACAAAATAAAAAAAGGGTTCCGTTACCTGAAACATTACGGACTCAAGGCTTTCTGGAACCGGCTCCAAGATAAGATGGAGCCGGAGGAGGTGCCTTACGGCCCCTGGTTCAACCGCCACAGTGTAAAAGAAGAAGAGCTGACGCGGCAGAGAAAGCAGAGTAAAAAAATGGCTGTTCAGCCGCTAATCAGCATCGTGGTGCCATGTTATCAGACTCCGAAGAAATATCTGCTGGAGATGATGGATTCCGTGAGAGGACAGTCATATGAAAAATGGCAGCTGTGTTTGATGGACGCAGCGTCTTTTGGGGAAACGGAACAAATAGTCAGAGAATACTGCAGCCAGCATCAAGAGAAGCGGGTGCAGTATTTCCCTTTGAAAGAAAATTTAGGAATTTCAGGAAATACAAATGCAGGATTTCGGGAGGCAGCAGGAGAATGGATTGGACTTTTGGACCATGATGATTTGCTGGCTCCCAATGCGCTGTATGAGGTGGCAGCTTTGATAAATCGGGACTCTGACGTAGAAGTGATTTATTCTGATGAGGACCAGGTGGAAGAGACGAAACAGGGGCTGGAGCACAAGAATCCCCATTTTAAGCCGGATTTCAGCCCGGATTTACTGTGTTCAAATAATTATATTACTCATTTTCTGTGTGTGAAGAGAAGCCTGCTGAATCAGGTGGGAGGCTTGAGGAGCGAATTTGACGGAGCTCAGGATTATGATTTCATTCTGCGCTGTACGGAAGATGCCCAAAAAACAGGGCATATTCCCAAAATTCTCTATCACTGGCGGATTCACAGCAATTCTACGGCGGACAATCCTCTCAGCAAGACATATGCCTATGAGGCGGGACGCAGGGCTTTGGAAGAACATTTGAAGAGAACAGGACGCCCTGGGATAGTCAGCCAGCTTCCACATTTTGGATTTTACCGGGTAAAATACCAGGTGAAAGAAGAGCCCTTGGTGTCTATTCTGATTCCAAATAAAGACCAGTGGGCCACCCTTCGCCGCTGTATAGACTCCATTCAGAAATCCACCTATCAGAATTATGAGATTATCGTGATTGAGAACAACAGTGTGGAGCCGGAGACTTTCCAGTATTACCAGGAACTTTTGGGAAAACAGAAGACGGAAGGAAGTGGCAACGGCAGGGAGCCTGACAGAGCCGTTGCAGTCAATAGGAGTCAGGCGGAGGGTTCTGGGCGGCTGCCCGGGGGCCAGAGAGTGAAAATTGTAGTCTGGGACAGCGGATTTAATTATTCTGCCATTAACAATTTCGGCGCTTCTCGTGCTCAGGGAGAATATTTCATTTTGCTGAACAATGATATCGAGATTATCACAGCAGACTGGATAGAAGAAATGCTGGGCAACTGTCAGCGGCCGGAAGTGGGTGTCGTGGGAGCCCGGCTGTACTATCCGGACGAGACGGTGCAGCATGCAGGGATTGTGGTGGGAATTGACGGAATTGCGGCAAATATGTTTCCGGGCCTGCCCCGGGGACGGGAAGGGTATTTTCATAAAGCTGCCCTTCAGCTCAATTACAGTGCGGTGACTGCCGCCTGTATGATGGTGTCCCGGGAAGTTTTTGAGCAGATTCACGGTATGGAGGAAGAGCTGGCAGTGGCCTTTAACGATGTGGATTTCTGCCTTCGGGTTAGAAAGGCCGGCTGGCTTGTGGTGTACAATCCTTTTGTGGAGGCCTACCACTATGAGTCCAAGTCCCGGGGAAAAGAAGATACCAAGGAGAAAATAGAACGGTTTGGAGAAGAGATTGAGTTTATCCGTACCCGCTGGATAGATATTCTGAAAGAGGGGGACCCTTACTACAATCCGAATTTCTCTCTGAAAAAGTGCAATTATGTGTTGAAGCCTTAAATCTGGCAGCTCATTCGTGCCGTCTGGGGTTCTGGAAAAGTCCGGTGTGTGGGCAGGCTCGTTAGAGCTTGCCCTTTTTCTGATTCAATGCTACAATAGGGTGAATGAAATCAAATACCCAAGCATCAAGCTGCGGGGCATGGCCTGACTTGTCTTTAACAAAAATGTCCCAGGAGGCAGGGATTTGAGCCTCGCGGCATTCGTCAAATATCTATGCAGACATGGATATTTTCCTCATTGCTGCGGGAATAAAGTGGAATGTGAGAAGAGACTTATGATGAAAGTATTTATCTGTCCGGAGTGCGGAAGCATTACGACCGTTTCCAGAAGAAAAGAAATTTTTTGCCACAAATGCGGGGGAGCGAAGATGATTCTGTCGAAACTCTCCTTCTCTCAGTACAGCGAGATGGATGAACAACAGAGAAAAGATTATTCAGAGAGCTGGCTGTACATATGGAACCGTACAAAGAGTGATAATAATTAGGAAATCGTGCATAATGAATATTAAGGAAATTTTAAGATAAATTTTGTTGTTTTCATTTCTGCAAATATTGTATGATGATTCCGTAAATATTATATTAAGGACGAAAGATTATGTATAAGAGACAGAAAAAGAGCTGGGTAAAACATCTGGATTTCTTAATATTAGATATTATTTGTCTGGAGATTGCTTTTTATAGTTCCTGTCTGATACGATTGGGAAATATGAGAAGATTCCCCATGCTGATGGACTATTACAACCGCCTGGCAGGAGTTTTGCTTCTGATGGATATCTGCATTGTATTTTTCTTTGAGGCATACACCGGAATCCTGAGGAGAAACAAAGTTCAGGAATTGAAAGCGGTGATGATTCACTGCAGCATTGTGTTTGTGTCAATCACCGTCTATATGTGGGCTACGAAGCAGTCTGAAATTTATTCCAGACAGATTATTTTTGTGTTCTGGGGAATTGCCATCGTAATCGAGTATTTTTCACGGTGTCTGTGGAAAATCTATATCCGCCAGCGGATGATACGAGGCAGGAAATTTTCCCAGCTTCTTGTGGTGACGGAGAAGCGGTACGCGCAGGAATGTGTTTCTGATTTCCAACACAACAGGTATAAAGAGTTTGAAGTGACCGGAGTCGTGATTGTGGACGAAGATATGATGGGTACATCCATCTGCGGCGTGCCTGTGGTGGCTTCCGCAGATGGATTTCTGGAATATGTGCGGGTCAATGTGGTGGACGAGGTATTTATCAATGGAAATACTAGAGAGAGCAGCGAGGCTTTGGCTAATGAATTGCTGGAGCTTGGGCTGACTGTCCACTTTAATCTGGTAAGAGAGTCCAGGCTGATGCCGAATAAGATGGTGGAGCACTGCGGCAAGTATCTGGTGCTGACTACCAGCATGAAGATTGCCACCACCAGACAAGTGCTTATCAAGCGCTGCATGGACATTGTGGGAAGTCTGATTGGACTTCTGCTGACAGGCATTGCTTTCCTGATTTTTGCACCCTTGATTAAGATTCAGTCGCCGGGGCCGGTATTTTATTCTCAGACCAGAATTGGAAAGAATGGGAGACGTTTTAAATTTTATAAATTCCGTACAATGGTAACGGGGGCAGACCAGATGAAGCAGGAGCTGATGGAGCAGAACGAGATGGAAGGTTTGATGTTTAAGATGGAGAATGACCCCAGAATATTTGGGGTGGGAAAATTTATGCGCAAATTTTCCATTGATGAACTTCCCCAGTTCTGGAATGTGCTGAAAGGGGATATGAGTCTGGTTGGGACAAGGCCTCCCACGGAGGATGAATTTGAGCAGTATGAGCTCCACCACAAGGCAAGACTTGGAATCCGTCCAGGTCTGACGGGTATGTGGCAGGTGAGCGGGAGAAGCGATATTAAGGATTTTGAGGAGATTGTGGCACTGGACACCCAGTATATATCCGAATGGTCTCTGGGAATGGACATTCGGATTATATTCCGGACGGTTCTTGTGGTGCTGACAGGAAAAGGTTCGTCATGACAGATATTTCAATTACAATTGTGGCTTACAATAATGAAGAGGACGTGAGAAATGCGGTATGTTCCATTCTGGAGTATACCGCTGTCACTATTTCTAAGAAATTATATCTCGTGGACAACAGCAGTGAAAAGAATCATCTGAGAGAGCTGGAAACGCAGTACCCAGAAGTGGTATACCTGAATCCAGGGAAGAATCTGGGATTTGGCGGGGGACACAATTACGTTCTGCCCAGGCTGGATTCTAAATTCCACGCTATTGTAAATCCCGATATTCTTCTGACAGAGGACAGTCTGTCGGTTTTGATGGAATTTATGGAGGAGAGAGAAGCAGGCATGGCAGTCCCAAGGCTGACGGATGAGAGGGGAAAACTGCAGGCAGTATATCGGAGAGAACTGACAGCAGTGGATATGGGGATTCGGATGTTTTTACCGTCTCATTTTAAGAAACGGCAGCAGCACCATACCATGCAGGATATGGATTATGGGAAACCCTTTTTGGTGCCCTTTGCCCAGGGCAGCTTTCTGGTTATCCGCACGGAGCTGTTCCGGCGGCTGGGCGGGTTCGACAACCGTTATTTTATGTATATGGAGGATGCAGATTTGTGCAGGCAGGTGAACAGGTGCAGCAGCCTGTGGTACTGTCCAGACACTTCCGTCATCCATAAATGGGAGCGGGGCTCTCATAAAGACAGGAAACTGCTGAAAATACACATAGATTCCATGATAAAATATTTTCGGAAATGGGGATGGAAATTGTGGTGAAGGACGTTAGGATTTCCGTGGCTATGGTCTCCTACAATGGAGAAAAGTATATTGGAGAGCAGATTGAGACCATATTGGAGCAGCTGCAGGAGAATGATGAGTTAGTAATCTCAGACGACGGTTCCAAAGACGGTACGGTTGCCCTGATACAGAAATATCAGCGGGAGGATGGAAGAATACGTCTGCTGCAGGGGCCAGGCCGGGGCGTCAAAAAAAATGTGGAACATGTTATCAAAAATACCAGAGGAGCCTATATTTTTCTGGCAGACCAGGATGATATCTGGGTGCCTGATAAGGTAGAACGGGTAATGGAGGCATTTGAAAAGCAGAAGGCTGTGGTGGTGGTTCATGATGCAAAAGTGTTTGCGGGGGAGAATATTTCTCACATCATGATGGAGTCCTTTTTTGAGTTCCGAAACTCCGGGGCAGGAGTTTTAAAAAATATAATAAAAAACAGCTATATCGGGTGCTGTATGGCATTTCGCCGGGAACTGAAAGAAGTCATTCTGCCGATTCCCGGGAGAATTGAGATGCATGACCAGTGGATTGGAATTTTGGGGGATTATACGGCTGGAAAATCTTATTTTCTGCCGGAACCGCTGATACTGTATCGAAGACATGAAGATAATAATTCTGAGATGAAACACTATGGAATTGTTAAAATGTTACGAAACAGAGTGGTGTTTTCTGGGTATTTTTTTGTGAAAATGTTGTGTGTTCGTGAGAAAAAAAAGGATTTTTTGGAAAGTTCAAAGAAAATAATAGTTGATAAATAGGCGGAAATATTATAAGATAGGTCGTGTGTAAATGTGTAACATAAATGTAACAATTATGATACATCAGAGAAGAGAAAGAATAAAAAATACAGGGTGAAGGTATGGCAAAACAGAGTAATCCCCATGGGAAGAAACCTGTGGGTAAAAAAGGGAAGAAAAGCAAAAGAAAAAAGAGAAGACTGTTGATTGTAGCGGTCGAGTTATTGGTACTCTTAATAGCACTTGGATGGATTTGGCTCAATGGAAAAATGGATAAACTGGATACGGATTTTTCCTTTCGGTGTTTCTGTAATGCCTTTCGGCAGCCATTTTCGGATATTTCCTTTAATTTGTTTTCATCTGCCAATATATTTTTTATCATTGCAGGCAATTCATCTAAT
>JAAWLS010000152.1 GCA_022798035.1 Lachnospiraceae bacterium
GAGGCTAAAGTGCAGGAAGAGAGAGAGAAATTAGCGAAGTACGAACAGATGATGATTCAGGTAAAAGAGCGGCTGGAACAGATGATTTAACACGGAAAATATGCGGAACTCATTTCTGATTTTAAAACGTGAAACAGCGGGCTCTGGAATGTCTGGATGGAAAATATTTTTATTCTAAAATTTGCATAAAAATGTTGAAATGCGGCGTAAAACTTGGTAGTATAAAATATATAGCGGTATTTTGACAGAAATTCCATACAAAGGGGGAATCTGTAATGGCAATTACGACTACGACAAAGAGCGGACCACAAGTACGGATTAGTTATGACAATATGCAGGCGTACCTTTATTTGCCTGGCACTACAGAAGAGAAATATACCGAATATGAAATAAGAGAAATATTACAGGATAAGGGCATAACCTACGGCATTCAGGAAGATAGAATTCAGGAAGTAATAGAGAAGCAGATTTGTAACCGGGAGATACTTATTGCGGAGGGTGATACAGCGAAAGATGGTATCAATGGTTACTATGAATATAAGTTTGATGTGAATTTCAGCAGTAAACCGAAAATATGTCCGGACGGCTCCGTAGACTATTGGAGCATTAAGATGGTAGAGATTGTAACAAAAGGACAAGAGATTGCCGTATACCACCAGGCGGTTCCCGGAGAAGACGGCATGAATGTTAAAGGCAAGCCTGTGCTTGCAAAGCGTGGAAGAGATTTAGTTCCCCTGAGAGGGAAGGGATTTGAACGTTCTGAGGATGGGCTCAGCTACACTTCCCTGATGGATGGCAAGATAGAGATGAGCAATGAGCGTATCACGATTCTTCCGGTGTATGAAGTGCATGGAGATGTAGACCTTTCCATAGGAAACATTGATTTTAGAGGAGACGTGATTGTCCATGGCGGAGTCTGCAGCGGTGTAAGCGTGAAGGCCACCGGTACGATTACCATTGACGGTGTCGTGGAGGGAGCTAAGATTGAGGCCGGCAAGGATATTGTGCTCCGAGGCGGCGTGATGGGAGCTTCCAGAGCTGTGATTACTACCAGAGGCAATATTTCAGCGAAGTTTTTTGAATATACGAGAGTTCATGCCAACGGTTCCATTCAGGCAGATGTATTTTTGGACTGTCAGGTTTCCTGCGGGGAACGGATTGTGCTGAATGGAAAGAAAGCCAGCATTGTAGGCGGCGAAGTAGGTGCTATTCAGGGAATCGTAGTCAATACTCTGGGCAGTGACGGAGAAGTCAGAACCCAGGTGAAGATTGGAAACGATGCTTCTGTGAGAAGAAGAATCGGAATCCTTCGAAATAAGATTGAAGTGGAGAAGGCAAACTTAGAGAAAATTGAGGGAGGCCTCAAGCTTCTCAAGGATGTAAAGAACGACCCTAGAAGAACGGACCTTCTGCGTGTGAAGATTAGAGATACAGCGCTTTTGGCGGAAGATACAGCTGAGTTGGAGAAGTTGGAAGACCAGCTGGAACGTGCAAGAGGATGTACAGTCAGAGTAATCGGCCACGTATATCCGGGTGTCAGTGTTGGAATTGACGATTTGGAAGTACACGTAAAGGAAGAACAGCTGTGTTTGGAATTTGTGAGAGACATGGACAGAATTATTATGTGTGGTCTTTGATAAAGATTAAGGTGTGAAAAAGATGCCCTGTACTCACTCTATACCATGCATTGCTGTGCAGATTCATTTGCAACAGCAATGCATGGTATAGAGTGTAGCATCAAAGATTCTTTTAGCACTCTAATCTGATAAATAGAATGGCAGGAGCGAAAGCAGAGAATCGTTGTTAAGAAGTTAAAACATCTCAGGTACTGAAGAAAGCAGTGTCTGAGATGTTTTTAACTTATGGGAAAGATAAAAAATAATCATGCAAAATATAGTTTCGCTGAAGATGCCGTTGTGTGACCCTGCCTGGCGTGCCAAAATGTAGAAAACTGTCGCACGAAAATTAAAAAGGATGTATAAATAGGACTGGATTTTGAGATGTTACTATATTATAATGGTGGAGCGCAAAGAGGTGTGACAGAGATGAAAACTTATGAGGAAACAGTAAGAGACATTTTGGAGATACCCAAATTTACTAGCAAAAATACATTGGAACATACCAGAGAATTTCTGCGCAGACTGGGAAATCCACAGAACAAGTATAAAATTATCCATGTGGCGGGCAGTAACGGTAAGGGAAGCGTCTGCGCCTATATTGACAGCGTACTCAGGGCAGGCGGAAAAAAGACGGGATTATTTACCTCTCCCCATCTGGTGTATATGGAGGAGCGGTTTGTGGTGGAAGGAAAGCCCTGCCGGCGGCAGCAGTTTGTGCAGGCGGCGGCGCAGGCGGCGCAGGCAGCGGCAGAAATGGTAAGAGAAGGCCTGCCTCATCCTACGTTTTTTGAATATATTTTTGGCGTAGGCATGTTGATTTTTGCATGGAATCAAGTGGAATATGCGGTGGTGGAGACTGGATTAGGCGGCAGGCTGGACGCTACGAACGTGGTGGAACATCCTCTTTTGACTGTGATTACTTCTATCAGTCTGGAGCACACGGAAATCCTGGGCAGTACAATTCCTGAGATTGCAGCGGAAAAAGCAGGCATATTGAAACAAGGCGTGCCCTTAGTGTACGATGCTTCTGTACCAGAGGCGTCTGAAGTGATAGAAGAGAAGGCAAAAGACTTGGGATGCCAGGCACATCCGGTAAATCCTAAGAAAATTAAAATTTTATTAAACACAGGAAAAAAGATTGCTTTTTCCTATGATTCTGGTTATGATGTTACTGAAACAAGCATCCCTTTTGGAGCGCCTTATCAGGCGCAGAATGCAGCGGTGGCTATACAGGCGCTGACATGTATAAAAGGGTTAGAAGGAATTACAGAGGAATCGCTCAGACAGGGGATGGCTGAGGTACAGTGGAAGGGGAGAATGCAGGAGGCACTCCCAGATGTATATTTTGACGGGGCGCACAACCTGTCCGGAATTGAAAGATTTTTAGAGGCGGCAGAGCAGGTTACAGCGGAATCTGCTGTTTTGCTTTTTTCCATGGTAAAAGAAAAAGATTACATACATGCGATAGAACGGCTGCTGACGAAGGGAAACTGGGAGGAAGTGATAGTTACAAGACTTTCTGATTCCCGGGGCTTAGACAGCGGGACCTTGACAGAGATTTTTGAGAAATATGCACAGGGAAGAGAGCGGCCGGTAAAGATTACAGAGATAAAAGAGGTAGAGAAGGCCTTTGCCTATGGATGCAGGTGTAGGAAGCCAGGGCAGAAACTTTTTTGTGCGGGTTCCCTTTATCTGATTGGTGAGCTGGAACAAATTGCAGGAGGTATGCAGAATGATTAACTTTGAAGAAGAATTGAAAAAGTTCAGACCAAGCCTGGAAGTGGAGGAGGCTGAGGATGCAATATATGACCGTGATTTAACCGATATGACCGATATTATGCAGGAAATTATCAGAGAGGCAAGACAGCAGAGATAATTTTGTGATAAACGACAAAATATCTGCCATAGGCTCTCCGAGAAATGCGAACGATTTTTGCAGGACGAATTCTGTGTTTTGGCGCAGCAAAAATCGACGCGGCAGACGCCGTAAAAAAGATTTATGTTGTCTGTTATCACTGCCATGGAATTTGGAATTAAGAAAGGAAATATATGGATTCTTATACTAAAATTATTCGTGTGTCCAATGCGTTGTACAATGATGGACTGGAAAAAGCAAAAATACGCGATTTGTCCGGGGCCATTCAGTCGCTGCAGAAGAGTCTGCGCTATTATAAAGGGAATACTCAGGCAAGAAATCTACTGGGATTGATTTACTACGAAATGGGAGAGGTGGCCGACGCTTTGAGCGAGTGGGTACTCAGCCGGAGCCTGAAGCCGGAGAATAACCCTGCAGACCAGTATTTGGAGGAGATACAGTCAAACCGTTCTCAGCTGGGCTCTGTAAATCAAACCATCAAAAAATATAACCAGGCCTTGCTCTACTGTCAGCAGGACAGCAAAGACCTTGCGATTATACAGTTAAAAAAAGTTTTGTCTATGAATCCGGGATTGGTAAAAGGATATCAGCTCTTAGCGCTGCTCTATATGGAAGAAGGGCAGTATGAACTGGCTAAAAAGGAACTGCGCAGGGCAATTGAGATAGACAATGGCAATATTACGACATTGAGGTATCTGAGGGAGGCCAACCTGCGTCTGCAGAGAGAAACTTCTGGTGAGAAAGATGGACGCAGAGACAAGGGAGGGAAGACGGCTGCTTATCGAAGCGGAAATGAGACAATTATCCAGCCTGCCAATTATAAGGACAATTCGGCAGTTATGACAGTTTTGAATTTGGTGATTGGCGTAGCAATCGGCGTGTTGATTACCAGCTTTCTTGTTATTCCGGGAGTAAAGCAGAAGGCGGTGTCTGAGGCCAAGAAGGCGGAATTGGCAGCAAATGATTCCCTCACTACCCGCAATCAGGAGGTCAAGAGCCTGGAGAATCAGATTAAGACGCTGGAAAATCAAATTAAGGAGCAGGAAGGAGATTCTGAAAATGCCAAGAAAGTAGCAGATAATTATGATAAACTGCTGGAAGCTTACGATGCATTTGCACAGCAGAATATCCAAGGTGCAGGAGATACAATTGCCAACGTAGATTCCAAATTGTTGGGAAATAAAGGCAAGGCAATTTACGATAACTTGAATACCCAGGTCAACGAGCAGTATATCAGCGCCGTCTATGCGCAAGCGGAGCAGGATTACAACGGACATAAATATCCGGAGGCAATTACAGGACTGGAGAAAGTAGTTCAGGTGGAAGAAGACTATAACGACGGTTATGCTATTTACTATTTAGCTCAGTCTTACCGCCAGACAGGGGATGTGGAAAATGCCAAAAAGTACTATCAGAAAATGGTGGAACTGCACCCAGGTACAGCCCGGGCAAGAAAGTCCCAGCAGTATCTGAACGAGCTGGGGCAGCCTCAGCCGTAAGAAGAAATATAAATTCTCATGTAAATGAAAATAGAGAAAAGATACGAAAGACGTCATGGTGTAATGGCGTCTTTTGTATATTGAAAGGAAGAAGAATATGGATTACAGATTTGAAAAAGAATATGGATGTCTTTTCTTGAAAATGCCGGAGGAACTGGACCATCATCAGGCAGAAATTTTGAAAGAGGAAGCAGATACGCTGATTTTGGAATATCCGGTGCGCAGTCTGGTGTTTGATTTTTCTGATACCAAATTTATGGACAGCTCCGGAATCGGCGTGATTATCGGAAGATGCAAAAATGTGCGTTTCTCCGGAGGATATGTGAAAGCCGTACATTTGAATGAGCAGATTCAGAGAATTATTAAGTTGTCAGGTTTGGGAAAAATAATGGAAGTGGAGTAGAAATGAGAACTACAAGGAGGGCTCTATGGAACAGATAAGAAATGAGATGAAGATGGAATTTTTGGCGCTGTCTTCCAATGAAGGATTTGCAAGAGTGACAGTGGGGGCATTTGCGGCAGAGTTAAATCCAACTGTGGACGAGCTTGCTGATATCAAGACAGCCGTCAGCGAAGCAGTAACCAACTGTATTATTCATGGATATGAGCGGAAGGAAGGCAGTATATGGATTCGCTGCCGCATCGAGGGACGCCGAATAGAAATTTCCGTGACAGATATAGGAAAAGGAATTGAAGATATTGATAAGGCCAGGGAGCCGCTGTTTACCACGAAGCCGGAATTAGAAAGGTCGGGTATGGGGTTTGCTTTTATGGAGGCCTTTATGGATGCAGTGGAAATTGTTTCAGAACCTGGGAAAGGGACCTGTGTCACCATGCATAAGACAATCGGAAAAGGATAGAAATGATTACATAGCAGGGAAGAAAGGGTGAGACAGTTGGTGAGCAGGACGCAGACAGAGAAGGAGGAATGTACATACAGAGAAGAAGAGACAAAGAGACTGCTAGGGGAGATAAAACAGGGAAACCGTCAGGCCAGAGACGATATGGTGCAGAAGAATATGGGACTGGTATTCAGTATTGCACGGCGGTTTTCCAACAGAGGTTACGAACTGGAAGATTTATTTCAGGTGGGAAGCATCGGCCTGATGAAGGCGATTGATAAATTTGATTTATCTTTTGAAGTGAAGTTTTCCACCTATGCAGTGCCTGTTATTATGGGAGAAATCAAGCGGTTTTTAAGAGACGACGGCATGATTAAGGTGAGCCGTTCCTTAAAAGAACTG
>JAAWLS010000153.1 GCA_022798035.1 Lachnospiraceae bacterium
GGGAGCCGTATACATCGAGAGGTGTAAGTACGGTTCTGGGGCGAGGCTATGGAAACCTGCTATGGAGACATAGCAAGGCGCTATAGTCTTAGCCTACAAAATAAATACCAGCAGAATCAAATGGATGGATTTTTTGCGTTTTAAATCCTTCTTCACTATTCTGAGATTCATATACCTACCTCTCCTCTCCTTTTTTTCTGCTGATATTGTAATATGGAAATTATTAATAAATCCTTAAATCATCTGCTTTCTGAACTCTCCTTTTGCAAAGCCTGCATGCTGCAAAACAACAAATTTCAAATACAGACGCACATAAAAAGAGACCGCTGTAAAACAGCGGGTTCCACAGAATAATGTACGCTGCTGCGGCAGCCATTATCCTGCGAAACCACTGCACTTTGCAGCAGCCCCTTAGGCGCAGTCTGAAGCACATTTCAGCACCTGGTTCACAAATTCTCTTGCATGTCTTAAATCCTCATCGTTGGGATGGAACAATGCCTCGTCAAAATTCTGCAGCATTTTTTTCCTCCATACTTCCTGTCTGGAATCTTCCATGGGAATCTCATAATTCTCCCGTACTTTCATGGGCATCTTTCCCTGGCAGAGAAAAGTTCCCATGTACTCACAGTCATCCGGAATCCACACATTCACCTTCTGCTCAATGCTCTTGTAATAGGCCTCCCCGCTTCCCATACCGCAGGTGCCAAAGAGCGCAATCTTCTTCCCGCGAAGCTCCGAGAGCATGTCTATAATGGAAATATCACAGGTACCCCTGTTTGCCCAGAAACCGATAAAAAAGACATCTGCATCTTTCCCCTTGTATTCCTCTATACTCTGCATGTCTTTCGACATCCCTGGAAGTGCACTGAAAATCTCAGTAGCTATTTTTTTTGTATTTCCAGTCTTACTGGAGTACACCACCATATAATCCATGTTCTTCACCTTTTCCCGTTTCAGTATCTGCCATAAGGTACTCCTCCGCAGCAAAGGCCTCCCCCTCCGCAGCAGAGATTACACACAATATTTGCCAGACAGAGCTTCATACAGAAGTCACCGCCGCCTGCCATCGGGCTCCCGTAGCTCTGACGTCTGCCATAATACCAGCTTCCTCCATTCTGAAGCTGTGCATACAGCTGCTGGTATTCCTGATTCCCCGGCTCCATGGAAACTGCTCTCTGGGCATGTTCCATGGCCGCCACATTATTTCCCATTCCAGAATTGGCAATGGCACTGAGGTAATACCAGTGGGCATCCCGATTGCGGATTCCCTCCAAAACATTCAGAGCTTCCCTATAGTGTCCGCTTCTGATATAATTTGCAGCCGCCTGCTTGTGAACACTCTCTTCGTCTCCTCCGGAAGTTCTGCTCTGCTCCTGGCGTCTCTGATATCCTCCGAAAAAGTCTCCGAAATCCCAATAACTTCCCTCGAAGCCTCCCTGGCTCTGTCCGCCGGAACCTTGTCCATAACCGCTGGATGTTCCGTGCTCCTTCTCATACATTATCTGCTGATAGGCCTGCTGTATCTCTTTGAATTTCTCTTCCGCCTGCTTCTTGTTGGGATTGTTCACATTGGCATCCGGATGATATTTTCTGCTCAGAGAGCGATAGGCTTTTTTGATTTCTTCATCCGAAGCATTTCTGTTCAGTCCAAGTACTTCATATGGATTATACATCTGATTCTCTCTCTTCCTGTTTCCCTGTTTCTCTCTGTTTCTCTCTGTTCCTTCTTACCTGTTCATACCGGCACCACACGCCGGAATATAATATGTTTCTCAAAATCTCTGTATTCTCTATAATGGGAAGGCGCTCAAAGGCTCTGGAGCATTCCGCCATCATCATACTCAGCAGCGCTTCCACCCTCTTCTCGAAATCTTCCTGCTCAAAGTCCTGCAGAAAAAGATTGTAATTTCCCGTCTTCTTATCCTGCTCCACGTCCTCGTAGGCGTCCATCAGATAAATAAATTTCCCCAGGAAAAATCCCATCCGCCGCAGCTCCTGTTCCCACTCATCTCTGCGCCATACGAAAACTTCTCCCATAATCTCACCGAAATATCCTGACACTTCATCCGGACTGCTGCTGTTTCTCTGCTCGCACTGGTGAATCTGTTCTAATTTCTTCTGAAACAAAGCTGATTTCTCCGGATAGGCCTCCTCTGTTTTTTTGAATTTCTTTCTCAGGGAACCGGCAAAAATTCTCCGGGATATCTTGTGCTCGTCTTCCCAGTCGTCGAGACATTTGTGATACGTCAGAAGCAGATTCATATCTGCCCCATACCTGGTAAACTGATTCACCCTTGTGGGATGTCTCTCAAAGGGATGCGCCATACATTTCCTGCAGTCTGCCGCTGTCTCGGGCTCATAGAGACTGGTCAGCAGCAGAATCACAAAGGTCATATCATAGCTTAATGTAAACTGCCCTTTTCTGCCGAACTGTTCCTGCAGCGTCTTGCAGAGACCGCAGTAATAGGAACGATACAAGTCAAACTCTTTAAATTTCATCTCCGGTTTATTTACAATAACATATCCAAACATAATGTCCTCTCTGCAGGAAGATTAAGAAAGAATCCTGACGTATCTATACCGAAGTCCGCCTGCACCATCGGCAGAATTCTTCCCATACTGACTGAACTGTTACATATATTCTAATCGTTCCTCAGGCAATTGCAATTAAGAAAGCAGAAACATTTTATAAAAACTTTATAAATTCACATCTGTCTTATCCGTGTCGTGCTCTTGTTCCAGCTTTTCAATCTCCGCCATCCAAACCGCCGGACTGGCATCGCTTGGCATACGCAGGTCTCCTCTGGGGGACACGGCCACAGTTCCCACCTTCGGCCCGTCGGGAAGACAGGAACGTTTGAACTGCTGGGAGAAAAATCTTCTCACAAAAACTTTCAGCCATTTCAAAATCACTTTCTCCCCGTAATTCTCCTGCCCGCGAAATGCATACACTGCAAGGCGGAAGATTTTTTCCGGGCCGAATCCGGAACGGAGCATATGATACAAGAAGAAATCATGCAGCTCATAAGGCCCCACAATGTCCTCTGTCTTTTGAGAAATTTTTCCGTCTTCCGGCGGCAGCAGTTCCGGGCTCACCGGGGTGTCCAGCACATCCAGAAGCACATTTTTTAAAGTCTCGTCTCTGCAGGTATCTGCATAATAGCGCACCAGATGGCGCACCAAAGTCTTGGGCACGGATGCGTTCACCCCATACATGGACATGTGGTCTCCATTGTAAGTGGCCCAGCCCAGCGCAAGCTCTGACATGTCGCCGGTACCGATTACCATACCGTTTTCCTGATTGGCAATGTCCATCAAAATCTGGGTGCGCTCTCTGGCCTGTCCATTTTCGTAAGTTACGTCGTGCGTATTCTCGTCCTGGGAAATATCACGAAAATGCACCCGCACCGCCTCCTTGATGTCCACCTCTCTAAAGTCGGCTCCAAGACACTGAATCAAATGCACCGCATTGTCGTAGGTTCTGTCTGTGGTTCCAAATCCCGGCATAGTCACCGCATGGATTCCCTTTCGGTCAAGCCCCAGCAAGTCAAAGGCCCGCACAGTCACCAGAAGCGCCAGAGTAGAATCGAGTCCGCCGGAAATCCCAATTACTGCATTTTTGCATCCTGTGTGCTCCAGACGCTTTTTCAGGCCCATGGACTGAATCAAAAGAATCTCCTCACAGCGTTTCCGTCTCTCTGAACTCTTTCCCGGCACGAAAGGCAGCGCATCCACAGACCGGCTCAGCTCCGTCACCTCCTGTTTCAGATGGAAAGAAACTTCCTGATAATTTTCTGCCTGTCCAAGGAAAGTAGACATCCTTCTCCTCTGTCCTTTCAGCTTCTGCATGTCCAGCTCGCCGTAAACAGACTGATTGGCAAAACGCTCTGCCTCTGCCAGCATAATTCCATTTTCCGCAATCATATTGTGAGCAGAATACACCACATCCTGCGTGGACTCTCCCTCTCCGGCGCTGGCATAAATGTAACCGCAGATTAACCGGGCCGACTGGCCTTCTATCAGATTTTTTCGATAAACATCCTTACCGGTAATCTCATCGCTTGCAGAGAGATTCACAATCACACTGGCGCCTGCCAGCACATGGGAAATGCTGGGGGGCGCCGGCGTCCACAAATCCTCACAGATTTCCACACCAATTTTTAAATCCGGCATACTGTCCGCACAAAAGAGCAGATGGCTGCCCATTGGTACTTTGACATGCTCTGTCAAATCCACCTCCACAGTCTCTTCCATACCTGGCGTAAAATAACGGCCCTCATAAAACTCATTGTAATTGGGAATGCACATTTTGGGCACCAGCCCCAGCACTTCTCCATTTCCCAGAACCGCCGCCACATTGTACAGTCTTCCATTCCACGCAAACGGCAGTCCCACAAACACCAGCATATTTTTGCCGTTGGTCTCTGCCGCAATCTCAAGAAGCGCTTCTTTTGCCTGCTCTAACAGCGGTTCCATCAGAAATAAATCTCCGCAGGTATAACCGGTAATACACATTTCCGGAAATACCGCCGCCACAGCTCTCTGCTGCTCCGCCTCTATTATTTTCTCTATGACTGCTTTCTTATTATAAGCGACGTCAGCCACCCGGACACGGGGCGTCACTGCTGCCACTCGGATAAATCCATCTTTCACTGGGTGCTCCTTTCTTTCACAATATCTCTCAATTATCCGCCAATAATTTTTTCAAATCTTCCGGTGTAAATATATAGTGTTTGTCACAGAACTGGCAGTTCACCTCGATAGGTTCGTTATCGTCTATCATTTCCTGAATATCTTTTACACCGATGCTGACAATGGCCTTTGTCACACGCTCCCTGGAGCAGTTACAGTGATAGCATACCGGGATTCTATCTGTAATCTCTAACCCTAGTTCTCCCAATACCTGCTCCAGCAGTTCTTCCGGCGTAACTCCCTCATCCAGCAAATCCGTCACAGAAGTCACCTCCGCCACCTTCTTCTCAAGAGCCGCGATAACCTCTTCATCTGTGTCTGGCATAAGCTGCACAATAAATCCTCCGGCCTGGCGCACCGTGTTGTCTTTATTCATCAGCACACCCAAGCCCACTGCAGAGGGAACCTGCTCGGAAGTGGCAAAATAATACGTCAAATCTTCTGCAATTTCAGAAGTCTGCAGCGCCACTTGGCCCACATAGGGTTCTTTCAGTCCAAGGTCTTTGATAACGCTTAAAATTCCTACGCTCAGAGCTCCTCCCACATCCAGTTTACCCTGTGTATTGGCTCCCAGCATCACATCCGGCACCTGAGGATATCCTTTGACATTCCCTTTGCTGTCCGCTGTCACCGTCATTCCTTTGGCCGGACCGCCGCATTTAATTTGAAGGGTCAGCAAATCCTCCTCTCCCTTCATCATAACTCCCATCATAGCTCCCCCTGTCAGAAGCCGTCCCAATGCCGCCGTAATCACCGGGCTGGTATTGTGGTATACTCTTGCCTGTTCCACCAAATCTCTGGAAGTAATGGCAAACGCTCTGATTTGATGTTCTGCCGCCGTCCCTCTCACAATGTAGTCTCTCATTTTCCTCTCTCCCTTGCAATGATATAAATCCGTTCACTTTCTTCTTTTACAGGCTCCCGGGTAAAGGCGTCAAAAGACGCCAGAAACTCCATTCCCGCCTCCTCCAGCAGTTCTTTCACACGACTCACCGGATAGGCCCGCTGGAAATGGCTCTCCTCATATTTCCGATAAAGTTCTCCTTTATTTTCCCGCACAAAAAGAGTCAAATCATACTGATTGATTCTCGTCTCCTCGTCATAATAATTTTCCCAGATAAAGCTGCCTTCTTCCCGGTTCTCACAGATGACAGTCTCGCCCAGCAGTTCTCTATACTTGTAAATAGTATTCATGTCGAATACGAAAATACCGCCTGCATCCAGATAGTTATTCACCAAACGAAACACCTGCAGCAGCTCTTCCTCTTCCAGAATATAATTCATAGAATCGCAGATACTCACCACGGCCCTCACCGTTCCATACAGTTCAAACTCCCGCATATCCTGCAGCAGATACAGAATATCCGGCTCCTTTTCCTCCGGTTCTTCTGCAAAAAAAGAAGCCTTTCCTGCCGCCTGCAGCATTTCCTCCGAATTATCCACGCCAATCATATCATAACCTGCCTGAGAGAGAAGCCGCGTCATCTGTCCGGTGCCGCATCCCAAATCCAGCACAAGCCCGC
>JAAWLS010000154.1 GCA_022798035.1 Lachnospiraceae bacterium
ATGACGAAACATCCGCTGACGGAGCAGGGAATTGAGAGATTCCAGAAAGATTACAGAGCAGTTTTTGGCGGATGATGCCAAATCATTCCAGGCCAAAGCGGATTGCCCGTTTTGCTTTAATTTTGCCAAAGCTGTTTTTACAGGAAAACGATAAAGGAGATATTTATGGAAAATTTAGAACTTCAAAAGATTGCCAATGAAGTCCGCAAAGGAATCATTATGTCTGTTCATGCAGCCAAAGCCGGTCATCCCGGCGGCTCTTTGTCTGCTGCTGAAGTGTTTACTTATCTCTATTTTGAGGAGATGAATATAGAGCCGAAGGAGCCTGAAAGGGCAGACCGGGACAGATTTGTCTTGTCAAAAGGACACACGGCTCCAGGCATGTATGCGGCCCTTGCCCACCGGGGATATTTTCCGGTAGAAGATTTGCTCACACTCCGTCAGATTGGCTCGCCGCTGCAGGGACATCCCTGTATTCAGCACACGCCCGGCGTTGACATGTCTACTGGTTCTTTGGGACAAGGCGTCTCTGCGGCAGTGGGAATGGCGCTGTCAGCGAAATTAAGCGGTGACGACTACCGGGTGTACACACTGCTGGGAGACGGAGAAATCCAGGAAGGACAGGTGTGGGAAGCGGCTATGTTTGCAGGACACCGGAAGCTGGACAACCTTGTGGTGATTGTGGACAATAACGGACTGCAGATAGACGGCAAAGTGGAAGAGGTATGTTCTCCTTATCCTATCGGTGAAAAATTTAAGGCATTTAATTTTCATGCCATTGACGTGGAAGATGGAAATGATTTTGATTCCCTGCGCAAAGCGTTTCAGGAAGCGCGGGAGACAAAGGGAATGCCTACAGCGATTATATTGAAAACAGTAAAGGGCAGAGGTGTTTCCTACATGGAAAATATAGCGGGATGGCACGGAAAAGCCCCGAATGATGAAGAGTACAAGATTGCAATGGAAGAATTGGAGAAAGCAGGTGAAGCATTATGCCAGAAATAAAGAAAATTGCCACCAGAGAAGGATATGGAGAGGCTTTGCTGGAACTGGGAAGAAAACATGAAAATCTGGTAGTGCTGGATGCGGACCTTGCTGCCACAACCAAGACGTGTGTGTTTCAGAAAGAATTTCCGGAAAGACATATCAACTGCGGAATCGCAGAAGGAAATATGATTGGAATTGCCGCAGGACTTGCCACCACAGGAAAGGTGCCTTTTGTGAGCTCTTTTGCCATGTTTGTAGCGGGAAGGGCCTTTGAGCAGGTGAGAAATTCCATAGGATATCCTCAGTTAAACGTGAAGATTGGAGCCAGCCACGCAGGAATTTCCGTGGGAGAAGATGGAGCCAGCCATCAGTGCAACGAGGATATCGCTCTGATGCGGATGATTCCCGGAATGACTGTGATTAATCCAGCGGATTATGTGGAGGCCAAAGCGGCAGTTGCAGCGGCTTTTGAGCTGGAAGGACCTGTGTATATGAGATTCGGGAGGCTGGCAATTCCGGTGATTAATGACAGGGCAGATTATAAATTTGAGCTTGGCAAAGGGGTGCTTTTAAGAGAGGGAAGCGATGTCACTGTTCTGGCAACCGGATTGTGTGTGGCAGCCGCTTTGGAGGCGGCAGAAAGACTTGCCGCAGAGGGAGTGAATGCGGAGGTTATCAATATTCACACCATCAAGCCTCTGGATGAAGAACTGGTGATTCAGTCTGCAAAGAAAACAGGAAAAGTAGTTACGGTAGAGGAACACTCCATCATCGGAGGACTGGGAAGCGCAGTCTGTGAATGTCTGAGTGAAAAATATCCAGCGCCAGTGTGCCGGGTTGGAATCAACGATGTGTTTGGAGAATCCGGGCCTGCCTTGAAACTGCTGGAAAAATATGGATTGGATGAAAAGGGCATCTATGAGAGAGTGAAGAATTTTGTGAAAGGATAATTAACTTTACGATGAGTATTGACAAGTTAAATCCCAAAGAGATGAGCGCAATTGCGCCTCTGTTTGCGGGATGGGAGGAATCCCTTATCTGGTCTTGTCTCCAGGGATGCATGGGCGAAGCCTGGGCAGATGACAGAAGCAATCCAAAGTCGGCGAGAATTATCCTTGCCGACTTCTGTTATTTTGCAGGAGAGAGGAACAAGGGATTGGTAGCAGAGGATGTGAGAAATTCAAATCGGGAATTCCTGATTATGGTACCGCCTTTGAACGAGACAGGAGAAATGTGGGCGCGGGAGATTGAGGCCTGCTATGGGAAATGCTGTAAGCGGGTGGAGCGGTATGCTATCAAAAAAGAGCCGGGTATTTTTGACGAGAATTATCTGACGGAGATTGTGGAGAAGGTGCCAAAAGAATATGAGGTGCGGTTGATAGACGAGGAAATTTTCCGCCAGACAAGAGAACATGACTGGTCTTTGGATTTTACGTCACAGTTTGCAGATTATGAAGAATACCATAAGAGAGGTCTGGGAGCGGCAGTGCTTCATCAGGGAGAACTGGTGTCAGGAGCTTCTTCCTATACCGTATACCGGGAGGGAATTGAGATAGAGATTGGAACCAGGGAAGATTACCGGAGAAAAGGGCTGGCCTCAGCCTGCGGAGCCAGATTGATTCTGGAATGCATAAAGCGGGGACTATATCCCAGCTGGGACGCCCAGAATAAATACTCTGTGGGACTTGCAGAGAAGCTTGGGTATCATTTTGACAGGGCATATCCGGCCTACGAGATTTATGGGCTGTCACAGCAGACAGAGAAATAAAATTGTTTCGAGTGCAGTGTGTATTTCACAGTACAATAAAACTGCTGCAAAGATAGTTTCAAACATCAGATTTGAAAGCTGTCTTGCAACAGTTTTGTTATATCCGGTCAAGGCTGTCTGTAATCGGATTTTTTCAACATTAGATTCAGATAATTACAGGAAAATATATTTCAATATAAATAAAATAGTCAGAACATACATCAGAACACTGATTTTCTTTTCCTTTGCCTTACCTGTCAGCAGGTTGATGAGAGTCCAGGAAATGATACCGATGGAGATTCCCTCTGAAATACTGTAGGCAAGTGGCATGGCCACAATGCACAGGAACGCGGGAATGGCGTCTCCCATATCTTCAAAATCAATTTTTGCCACGGAGCCTATCATATAAAATCCAACGATAATCAAGGCAGGTGCAATTGCAAAAGATGGAATGCTCAAAAACAGCGGGGAGAAAATCACGGATAACAGAAACAGGAGGGCAGTGGTGAGGGCAGTAAGTCCTGTCCGTCCGCCGGCTGTCACACCGGAAGCGCTCTCCACGTAAGTAGTGGTTGTGGAAGTTCCAAAAAGAGCGCCGACGCAGGTAGCGATTGCGTCAGATAAAAGCGCAGGTTTGATTCTAGGCAGTTTGCCTTCCTCATCCAGCATGTCCGCTTTGGAAGACAGTCCAATCAAAGCTCCCAGCGTATCGAACAAATCCACAAACAAGAAGGAGAACATGACAATCAAAAAGTCTCCGATTTTAAAACTGCTAAAATCCACAGAAAATACAGCGCCGAAAGTCTCCTGAAAAGAGGAGAAGTCAAGGCTTACAATGCTGGAGGGAATGACAGAATACATTCCGGCATCCGGAGAAGGCACATAGATGCCTGTCAATTCACAGAGGATGCCCAGCACCCAGGTGATGAGAATACCAAGCAAAATGCCGCCTTTTACTTGTTTGACAAGGAAAATAGCAGTGATTAATACGCCAATCAATGCAAGGATAGCCCCCACACCTACAGAATGAAAGGTTTCACCTTTGAAGGTCTGGTAAGTTACCAGAGTAGCGTCGCTGTGGACGATTAACTTAGCGTCCTGCAGACCGATGAAAGCGATAAATAAGCCGATGCCGGCGCCTACGGCGACTTTTAATGCAGCAGGGATGGCGTTGAAGATGGCCTCACGGACATTTGTCAGTGACAAAATAATGAAAATAATACCTTCCACAAATACGGCAAACAGTGCAACCTGCCAGGTGTAACCCATGCCGATGACAACTGTGTAGGCAAAGAAGGCGTTCAGTCCCATACCGGGAGCCAGAGCGAATGGATAGTTAGCCAGCAGCGCCATGAGAAGTGTTCCCACAAAAGAAGCCAGGGCCGTTGCAATCAGCACTGCATTGGGATTCATCCCAGCTACCGACAGAATATTTGGGTTTACGGCAAGAATGTATGCCATAGTCATGAAGGTGGTAAATCCTGCAATGACTTCAGTTTTTACCGTGGTGTTGTTTTTTTCTAATTTAAAAAACTTTTCCAACATAAATATTACTCTCCTTTTTGAAAAAATATGAAAAAATTATAACATGAATTTTGTGAAAATGCTATAGAATTATAATTTAAGTATTGTGAGAAGTACTTTTGGCACTGCAGAATAAAATCATAGAGACGCAGGAATTATAAGTTGGGTCTTTGATTTCTAAATTAATTGTGATACAATGAACAAAGTTTTTCATACTATACTAGAGATAAACGAGGAATTCAGGGGGCTGATATGGTTACAGTATTAGTAAATTTGTTGATTAAAGACAAGGAAGATGTGAAAAATCCGCAAGTGCGCCAGAAGTACGGAATGCTCTGCGGTATGGTGGGAATTGTCTTAAATATTTTTCTGTTTCTGGGGAAATTTTTGGCAGGTACCATCAGCCATTCTATTTCCATTACGGCGGATGCCTTCAACAATTTGTCAGACGCAGGTTCTTCCTGTGTCACGCTGGTGGGATTTAAGATGGCCGGCGCGAAGCCGGATGTAAGCCATCCTTTCGGTCATGGAAGAATTGAGTACGTGGCGGGACTGATTGTCTCAGGCGCTATTATTGTGATGGCTTTTGAGCTGGTGAGGAGTTCGGCAGAGAAAATATTACATCCTCAGGCTGTGACATTCAGCACTTTGACAGCCGTAATTCTGTTGATTTCTATTTTAGTCAAAATCTATATGGCATATTACAATTATCGGATTGGACGAAAAGTAGATTCCGCAGCGATGCGGGCCACAGCCACAGACAGTTTGAGCGATACCTGTGCTACGGCGGTGGTTTTGATTGCCTCCGTGGTGGGGAAATTTTCTGGGCTGCAGATTGACGGTTACTGCGGTGTGCTGGTGGGCCTGTTTATTTTCTATGCAGGAATCAGTGCGGCAAGGGAGACGCTGGACCCGCTGCTGGGACAGGCGCCGGACGAGGAGTTTGTACATCAGATTGGGGAGATTGTGCTGTCTCATGAAGAAATTTGTGGAATTCATGATTTGCTGGTTCACGATTACGGCCCCGGCAGGTTGATGATATCTCTGCATGCGGAGGTTCCGGCAGAGGGAAATATTCTGGAGCTGCACGATGTGGTGGATAACATAGAGACAGAACTTCGTCAGAAATTAAACTGTGATGCAGTAATCCATATGGACCCTATTGTGACAGAGGATGAACACATTCTGGAATTGAAAAAAAATATGGACGAACTGATAAAGAATCTGGATAATGTGCTCAACATGCATGATTTCAGAGTAGTGATGGGACCGACCCACACAAATTTAATTTTTGACGTGGTAGTTCCTTTTGAATATAAGATGAGTGATGAGGCGTTGATAGAGGAGATAGAAAGACGTACAAAAAAAATTTTTGGTGAACACTATTTTGTGGTAATTCAGGTAGATAAAGCATATTATAGACAAGAATATGGAAGTCCTTAAGGGGAATAATAGGAATATACTGCAATCGGGGCGTTAAAAGTGCCTTTGATGCCCTATTAAGTAAAATAGGTCTTTAGTACCGGAAATATAAATATAAAATAAAGATGAAAAATTGCTCATTAAAGGTGAAAAATTGTTCATTTTTTCCTGCTGGAAGGAGATTATTTCGGTGGAAATTACCAGTTTTTCAGAAACTACTTGAAAAAGGAATGTAGTTGGAGTATATTTATTACGGTATATGACACATGAGAATAGCTTGTATGATAGTATGCATGAGAAAGAGGATAAGATGAGCGAGAAGACAATTATTGTATCTAATGTAGCTAAAGAGTACAACAATCCAATTGCAGAATTGGTGCAGGTGGCGTGTCAGTTTGACAGTGAAATCAGACTGGAAAACAAGGAAGCAAGAATCAATGCAAAGAGTATCATGGGAATCATGGCATTTAATCCGTCAAAAGGAATGACTGTAAATATAGTGGC
>JAAWLS010000155.1 GCA_022798035.1 Lachnospiraceae bacterium
AAACTGGATGAGAACCGCAATGTAATAGAAGGAACGGAAGAATATGTGCCCTGTGATTTGCTGGTTCTTGCGGTAGGACTGATTCCGGAAAATGAACTGTCCAAAGGGGCAGGCATCACGCTGGATGGCAAGACAAAAGGGCCGGTGCTGGATGAGAATTTCATGACAGACGTGCCTGGCATTTATGCAGCCGGAAATGTAAGCGTGGTTTACGACCTGGTAGATTACGTGTCACAGTCTGGCGAGATAGCGGCAAGAGGTGCGGCAGATTATCTGAAAGGAAATGTTTCATCAGGAAAAGCGTATGAGGAAGTGGCTGCTGGAGAAAATGTAAACTTTGTGGTTCCGGAAAAAATCAGCACGGGAGAAAAAGAGAGCGTATCATTTTTCCTGCGGGTGAAAAAACCACTCAAAAAGAGCAGAGTGGAAGTGATGCAAAACGGCGCGGTGTTGGCTTCCAAACAGATTATGCACGCAGCCCCGCCGGAAATGATTGCCATAGACAGTCCCATCAAAGGGGAAGGTCCCATTACAGTTTGTGTAAGGGAGGTGTAGAAAATGGCTGAATATACCTGTATTGTATGTCCTTTAAGCTGCCAGCTTACCGTGTCAGAAACAGGAGACGGAGAAGTCACAGTAAGCGGAAATGGATGTAGACGGGGAGAAATCCACGGGAAAAATGAATACTTAAATCCTATGAGAATGATTACGACCACCGTGGTGGTTTCCAACCGGGAAGAAAAGAGACTGGCAGTGATTTCCCAGGGAGAAGTGCCCAAAAAGATGGTTTCAGAGTGCTTGAAAGAGATATACCGGACAGTTGTGGAAGCTCCGGTTTCCTGTGGAGATGTGATTTTGAAAGATATCTGTCATACGGGAGTTGACATTGTGAGCACAGTTACCATCGAATAAGACAGTTGTCCCTTGAAAAATTGTATAATTCTGGTAGTATCTTATATTAGATACGAAAATACAAAGGATTGGATTGGGAGGAATTATGCAGAACGCAAATTTATTTTACCAGAAGAATGCACTGGTAACAATTATGATGGCAAGGGATATTGTGAATAAAGAGCCGGGGGATAAAATGGTGCCGATTGCAGAATATGAAAGAAACTGCGGATTTTCCAGGTGGACAATTCAGACTGCGATAAAAACGCTGCTGGACAATGAATGCATGGTGGTGGAAAAATACGGCCCCAAGGGAACATTTCTGGCAAAAATCAATTACGAAAAATTGTGGAATTTTACAGATTGGGACCCATTGCTGGGCTGCGTTCCCGTTTCTACAAGCCGTACGCTGAGCGGACTGCTGACAGGGACAAATATTGTCCTGAAACAGAAAGGAATTCCTTTCAATCTCTCTTTTATGGCGCCGGTTAAGAACCGCCTGCTTTCTCTGGACAGAGGGAGATGCAACTTTGTGATTGCCACGAAGCTGGCCTATGAGCTCGGCAAGGAAATGTACCCGAATGTCCGGCTGGCGATGGAATTAAAGAACTGTAAATACAATCTGGGTTATCGTGTTTACTATAACACGGAGCAGTTTCAGGGCGTGAAAGACGGCATGAGCATCGGCATTTACGAGAGTGCTCTGGAACAGACCTATCTGTCCAATCTTGTCTGCGAAGGCAGGGATGTGGAAAAGAAATATCTGTATTACCATGAGACCTACAGCGCTTTTTTGCATGGAGAAATTGACATGGTGGTACAGAGAAGCGATTGTGAAGAATATCAGATGTTCAAAGAAAAGAGCGTGAGCCTGAGCTATCTTGGCTTGGATGAAGAAATAATGACACCAGTGGTACTCGTCAATAAAGACGATTATGGAATGGAAGAATTAATAAAACATAATATCAATATTGCAGAAATGGCAGAGATTCAGAAAAAAGTTTTAGAAGGCGAAATGGAGCCATCCTACTATTAATTCTTCCAAAGAGGAGGAAAAAGAATGGAACTGAGAGAACAGACAATCAAAGACATGATTCAGTTATTAAGTGAAGAGCAGGTGATTACAGACGAAGCAGTCATCATTGAAAATGAGGGAGCGACAGTTCATAATTATGAAAAAGCGTTTGGACACAAAAATCCTCATCAGCCTCTCTGTGTAGTCAACGTGAAAAATAAGCAGGAAATCAAAGAAGTACTGCTCTACTGCAACAAAAATAAAATTCATGTGATTGCAAGAACAGGAGCCAGCAGTTCTGAGGACCAGCTTCTTGTCATTGACGACAAGACAATTATCGTGGATGCTTCTTCCATGAATCGTCTGATTAAGCTGGATACAGAAAATATGATGGCAACGGCAGAGTGCGGTATGCCTTTGGCTCACTTGGAGAAACTGGCAAATGAGAAAGGACTGACGACTGGACACAGTCCCCAGTCTTCTCCGCTGGCTCATTTGGGAGGTCTGGCAGCTACCAGAAGTATCGGCCAGTTTTCTACCTATTATGGAGGAATTGAAGATATGGTGTGCGGTCTGGAAGCCGTGCTGCCGGATGGAGAAATTGTGAGAATCAAAAATGCGCCCAGAAGAGCGGCAGGTCCTGATTTGCGTCATTTCTTCCTGGGAAGCGAAGGCTCCTGGGCCTTTATGACAGAAATTACCGTTAAACTCTTCCCTTATTATCCGGATGATATGTGGATTGGCGGCTACATTGTGGAGAATTTCCACAAAGGTCTGAACTGCATCCGGGAGATTATGGCAAAAGGCTACAAACCTTCTGTAGTGCGTCTGTATGACAAACCAGATGTGGACCACAATTATGGAAGCGTAAAATTAAAAGATGAAGAAGCTTTTATGTTCTTCAGTGCGGAAGGACCAAAAGAGATTGCTCAGGCAACAGGAGAGAGCATTCATAAAATTGCTATGTCTTACGGTGCGGAATATATCGGAACAAAAGCAGTGGAGCACTGGTTTGAAAATCGGAATAATCTGAGCTTTACTGTGGGAACCCAGGAAGAGAAAGACCACTTTAAATCCACACATATCTCCTATGCAACCATCGAGGTATGTGCAGACTGGACAGATATTCACAAAATTTATGATGACGTAATGGCAGCGCTCCCAGAAAAATGCCCGAATCTGACTATGCTGGGCGGTCATGTTTCCCACAGTTACATCAACGGAACGAATATCTATTTTGTATATAATCTGAAGATTCAGGATTCAGAAAAAGCGACGGCAGAGCATTATCAGGTGATGGAAGGTGTATGCAATGAGGTGCTGAAATACGAGACAGGAACGATTGCACATCATCATGGTATCGGTAAAGTGCGTGTCCGCAAAATCAAAGAAGAATTGGGCAGTTCCTATCCTTTGATGAGAATGATAAAAGACCAGTTAGACCCTAATGGAATTATGAATCCGGGAACACTGCTTCCACTGGAATAGGCTGCAAAGACGGATAAGGAATTTCTTGTTAAGATGCAGGTGCAGGTGCTGAAAGCGCCTGCATCCAGTCTGTTCTGCGGAAGCATAAAACGGATTCTTTTTCAATAAAAGATACGGATGTCAGTATTTCCGACATCCGTATCTTTGTTGTATGTAGACAGGTAAATGATAGTTTCATGCATTACTTAATTCCACTCAGACAGCCATTTTCCGGCACGTTTTCTGGCACATTCCCAACCTTTGTAATTTTTCTCTCTCACAGCATCATCCATCTGGGGAGTGAATGTTTTCTCAACTGCCATAATATCTATAAGGTCCTCCGGTTTGGCAAGGCCGGCTCCGATAAGAGCCATTTCAGCTCCTCCCAGCGCGGTAGCTTCCACAGAATCCGGACGAGACACGGAAGCCTGTGTGTAATCCGAAATCATCTGAGCGAGAAGATTGTTTTTGGATGCGCCTCCGTCAATCTGTAAGTTGTTGACAGAAATACCGGTTCTCTCCTTTACAACTTTCATAATGTCGGCCAGAGAAAAAGCAATTCCTTCCAATGTAGCGCGGACAAAATGTGCTTTCGTGGTTCCTCTGCTGATTCCAGCAATCAGTCCCCGGGCAAATGGATCATATTCTGGACAGTTCAGACCTGCCAGAGTGGGAACAAAATAGAGACCATGAGTATCTGAAACGCTGGCTGCAATTTCCTCTGTTTCTGCAGAGGTGCTAATCATTCCAAGACCATCTCTGAGCCATTGCACGGCAGAACCAGTAACGGCAATCATTCCTTCGTAACAGTAATGTGTAACACCGTCAAGGGTCCATGCAATCAAAGTGTCCAGGCCGTCAGGAGGCAGCTGGAATGTGGAACCAATATTGATGTCCATAAAAGTTCCGGTACCGTTTGTGCACTTTGCAGAACCTGCCAGACGGCAGTTTTCAGAGAAAAGCGCAGACTGCTGGTCCGCAATAGCTCCAGTAATCGGAATCTGAGCTCCGAAAAGAGAGGTGTAACCATAATCGTCTGCATCATTGAGCACTTGCGGGAAAATAGATACCGGCACATGAAGATGGTCAAAAATCGGCTGATACCATGTCTTTGCATTTAAGTCGTAGCAGCCCAGAGAGGAAGCGTTGGAGCTGGCAATAGCGTGGGTGCGTCCCTCTGTCAATTTCCAAATCAGCCAGCAGTCAATGGAGCCGAACATGATATTGCCGGAATTGATTTGCTCTTCGATTCCGTCTACATGGTCCATCAGCCAGCGGATGGGAAGTACAGGCTGATAAGTGCCGAGTTTCTTTCCGGTAGCAGAAAAGGTATCTTTTCCAATCTGTTCAGCAGCCAGTGTCTCTGCCATCTCTCCGCAGCGGCCATCCTGCCATACGATAGCTTTGTGAATGGGAACGCCTGTGTTTTTGTCCCATAAAACAAAAGTGTTGCGCTGATTGGTGATACCGATGCAGGCAATTTCTTCGCTGGTGATGGAAGCCTTCTCCATAGCCTGACGGCACATCTGGATGCTCTTGTCGTAAATCTCCATAGCATCGTGTTCTACCTGGTCAGGTGCGGGAGTGTACTGTGTAAACTCTGTGTAACTTGAAGCAGTGATATTGAGTTTTCGGTCGAAAATCAATGCCCGTGTCCCGGTTGTCCCCTCATCAATTACCATTACATAGTTTTTTTCCATAGATACTTCTCCTTTCTTGTAAAGCATAAAGTATTGAAAACCGTACTTTATGCATAAATAATAAAGCAGGGTGCCCTGCATGTTTCCTTGTTATGGAATAAAATGAGTTTCCAAATGATATAAAATAATAAGTATTGAAAACCGTACTTTCTATATCTAAAAATATAATATCATTATATAGAATATTTGTAAAAAAATCAATATATTTTAGGAAAAATGTATTGATTTTTTTAACCAATCAAATTTTCCTTGCATTTAGAATGGTTAAGTGCTATCATGATTATGATAACAGGATAATCTTAGACTTAAGAGTGGGCATTTGTCCGCTCTTAATTTTGTGTGAGTGAATGTGTATCTGAAATGACTGTGTTTTGTGAGAAACACGTTTCAATATACGGGAAAGAAGGTGTAAAAATGTCAAGAAGAGAACAGTATGAGAAGCAGACGGAGGAGCTGCTGCTTCCAATTATAGAGGAACACCAATTTGAGCTGGTAGATGTGGAATATGTCAAAGAAGGCGGGAACTGGTATCTGAGAGCCTATATTGATAAAGAAGGCGGAATTACGGTGGATGACTGTGAAATTGTCAGCCGGGAGATGAGCGGTCTTTTGGATGAGCAGGACTTTATCGAGGAATCTTATATTTTTGAGGTGAGTTCTCCCGGTCTGGGCAGGCCGCTGAAAAAGGAAAAAGATTATGTCAGAAGTATGGGGAAAGAGCTGGAAATCAGGACTTATCGAGCGATAGAGAAAGAAAAAGAATTTTATGGCATCCTAAAGTCATATGATGAAAATACGGTAACGATAGAGTTGGAAGACCAACGGGAAATGACATTTGCAAAGACAGACATCGCGCTGATTCGTCTGGCTTTTGATTTTTAGAGTGCGTCAGGTCATCTACGCGATAATAACAAGAACACCATTCAGGAGGATAAAAAAATGAACAATGAGTTATTGGAAGCGTTAAATATATT
>JAAWLS010000156.1 GCA_022798035.1 Lachnospiraceae bacterium
AAGTATCTGAACTCCCCGGAGACCAGAATATTTGACAAGAGCCGGAACCTGTACGGGCTGCACCTGGCGCGGAGCACGAAAAAGCAGCAGCTGCTGCTGTGCGAGGGGTACATGGATGTCATAGCGCTGCACCAGGCCGGATTTGACAATGCGGCGGCCTCCCTGGGGACTGCATTTACTCAGGGACACGCGAATCTTTTAAAGCGCTATACGAAAGAAGTATACTGTACCTTTGACAGCGACGGGGCAGGAGTGAAAGCGGCGCTCCGGGCAATTCCCATTTTGAAGGAAGCGGGAATTACCGTGAAGATAATTGATATGAGGCCCTACAAAGACCCGGATGAATTTATCAAGGCAGAAGGTCCGGAAGAATATCAGAGGAGAATCGACAACGCCAAGAACAGCTTTCTCTTTGAGATAGAAGTCTTAGAGCGGGAGTATGATTTAAAGGACCCGGAAGGGAAGACGGATTTCTACAATGCCGTTGCCGGAAAGATTCTGGAATTTGAGGAAGCCATTGAGCGTGACAATTATATAGAAGCAGTTGCGGCAAAATACCAGATTGGTTTTGAAAATCTCCGGAAACTAGTCTTTCATCAGGGAACAAAAGTAGGACTTGCCAAGGAGAGCAGAAAATTAAAGTCTGGTGTTCAGGAAAACAAAAAGAGAGAGAACGGTATGAAACATTCCCAGAAGCTGATGCTGACGTGGCTCATAGAGAAGCCGGAACTGTTTGAGGCAGTCAGACCGTATCTGGGACCGGAGGATTTTACGGAAGAGCTGTACCGGCAGGTGGCAGAGGCAGTGTTTGAGCAGCATCAGGAGGGAGAACTAAATCCTGCGAAGATTATCAGTATGTTTCCGGATGAGGAACAGCAGCGGGAGGCTGCCGGACTGTTTAATGCCAGACTGGAGGAAATTACCACACAGGCGGAGAGAGAGAAGGCTTTTAAAGAGACGGTAATACGTTTGAAAGAGAACAGCATCAATTACCGTTCCAAACATTTGGAGCCTTCTGATATGGAAGGGCTGCAGAGATTAGTAGCAGATAAGAAGAGTATGCAGCGGCTGTATCAGATGCAGTTTCCCTTGTCATAATGGCCCGCAGCCAGGTCATAGACGGGCTTTCTGTATATTTCCACCAAATAGGGATAAAATATAAACAACGAATGGAAGGATGAAACGAAATGGAAGAAAAAAGTGTGAAATTTATCGAAAAGCTGCAGGAATTGCTGTCCATTGCAAAAAAGAAAAAAAATGTTTTGGAATATCAGGAAATCAGCGATTTTTTTCATGACATGGAGCTGGACGCAGAACAGTTCGAAAAAATCCTGGATTTTCTGGAGACCAACAATATCGACGTACTGCGGATTTCCGATGATGACGACGATGACATCCTCATTGATGAAGAGGAAGAAGTAGAAGTTGAAAATATCGACCTTTCCGTTCCAGATGGAATTTCCATCGAAGACCCTGTTCGTATGTATTTAAAAGAGATTGGCAAGGTTTCTCTGCTCAGTGCGGAGGAAGAGATTGAGCTGGCGAAACGCATGGAATTGGGAGACCAGGAGGCAAAAAAGCAGCTGGCAGAGGCAAACCTGCGTTTGGTGGTTTCCATTGCTAAACGTTACGTGGGACGCGGAATGCTGTTTCTGGATTTGATTCAGGAAGGAAATCTGGGTCTTATTAAGGCTGTAGAGAAATTTGATTACCGCAAAGGATACAAATTCTCCACATACGCTACCTGGTGGATTCGCCAGGCCATCACCAGAGCCATTGCGGACCAGGCCAGAACCATTCGTATTCCGGTGCATATGGTAGAGACTATCAATAAATTAATTCGTGTTTCCAGACAATTGCTGCAGGAGCTGGGACGAGAGCCCTCACCGGAAGAAATTGCGGAAGAGATGAATATGCCTGTGGACCGTGTCAGAGAAATTTTAAAAATTTCTCAGGAGCCGGTATCTTTGGAGACTCCAATCGGTGAGGAAGAAGACAGCCATTTGGGCGACTTTATTCAGGACGACAACGTGCCGGTTCCGGCGGATGCGGCGGCTTTTACATTGTTGAAAGAACAGCTGGTGGAAGTGCTGGGAACTTTGACGGAACGAGAGCAGAAAGTGCTGCGGCTTCGTTTTGGCCTGGATGACGGGCGTGCCAGAACATTAGAAGAAGTGGGCAAGGAATTTAATGTCACAAGGGAGCGTATCCGCCAGATTGAGGCAAAAGCACTGCGGAAACTGCGTCATCCCAGCAGAAGCCGCAAATTAAAAGACTATCTGGATTAAAAACACACAGAGCATGTAAAGGTTTGTGAAATTATGATACGGTTATCAAAAAGGCTGCAGTCCGTGGCAGACTTTGTAAGTGATTGTGGGACAATGGCGGACGTAGGGACAGACCACGGATACATACCTGTATATCTGGCAGAATGCGGGCGGGTGAAACGGGCAATTGCCATGGATATCAATGAGGGACCGCTGCTTCGGGCCAAAGAGCATATCCGGCAGTATGGAATGGAAGAGTTTATCGAAACCAGGCAGTCGGATGGATTAGATGCCCTGGCGCCGGGGGAAGCAGAAGTTATTGTGATTGCCGGCATGGGCGGAGGGCTGATGAAGCGGATTTTGACACAGGGAGAAGAAACGGCCAGAGCCGCCAAATCCCTGATTCTGCAGCCTCAGTCAGAATGGGCGGCATTTCGGAAATTTCTGCAGGAGATGAAATATCAGATTACGGCGGAGGATATGGTGTTTGAGGATGGGAAGTACTACGTGATAATCGCTGCCGTTCCTTTGTGTTCCGGGCCGGAAGCCGAGGGATGGTATTTTAAGACGGCAGACGGAGGAAGCGGGAATCTGGAGGCAGGAATTCTATATCAATACGGCCCGCTGCTTCTAAGCCAGCGTCATCCTGTGCTGAGACAATATCTTTTCAAACAGCAGAAGCAAAAGCAGAAGATTCTGATGAATTTAAAGGGAAATGCCAGACAGGACGCAGGAGGGCGAATCCGGGAACTCTCTCAGGATTTGGAAGATATAGAAGCAGCGCTGAAGGTATTTTGAGAGTAGATAATTGCGATAATTTAAGTGTTTCGCAGTTACCTAATTTTGAAAGGAGTGGGCATATGACCTGCAGGGAAATCATAGATATTTTACAGAAGCAGTCTCCGGAGCATTATGCTTGTGCCTGGGACAATGTGGGGCTGTTGGTGGGAAATTATGAAAAAGAAGTTCAGACAATCTACATTGCGCTGGATGCCACGGAAGAGGCTATTGCAGAGGCAGTGGAAGAGGGCGCAGACATGCTTCTGACCCATCATCCCATGATTTTTAGAGAATTGAAAAAAGTGAACAGTGATGATTTTATCGGGCGCAGAGTAATCTCGCTGATTCAAAACGATATTTCCTATTATGCCATGCATACGAATTTTGATGTGAAGGGCATGGCTGAGCTGGGCGCAGAGAAAATGGAGCTGACAAAGTGCCAGGTGCTTGACGTTACCTGCCGGGAAGAGCAGGGCGAGGAAGGAATCGGAAAAGTGGGAATGCTTCCCTGTGAAATGACAGTGACAGAGTGTGCCCGGAGAGTAAAAGAAGTGTTTGGGGTAGAATTGGTAAAAATTTTTGGCATACCGGATAAGAAAGTGACGAAAGCTGCAATCTGCCCTGGTTCCGGAAAGAGTGTGATTGGAAAGGCAATTGAGGCGGGAGCTCAAGTGCTGATTACCGGAGATATCGACCATCACGATGGCATTGACGGAGCAGCCCAGGGACTGGCATTGATTGATGCAGGGCATTATGGAGTGGAAAAGATTTTTATTCCCTATATGAAACAGTATTTGGAGGAACACACATCAGGGATAAAAGTGACTGCGCAGCCACCCAGGCAGCCGTTTTTGTATCAATAAGGAGAGTGAGAAGAGTGAAAGAATTTGCCAATTCTTTCACTGACGACCTGTTTGTGCTGAAAAATGCACAGAATGGAGGAAACTATGGAAGAGACCACATATCGTGTCAAAATAAATGGGGAGGAAAAACAATATCGAAAAGGCACTCTGTATCGGGAAATTGCAGAGGAGTATCAGCCGCAGTTTCAAGATGACATTGTGCTGGTACTGTTTAACAACCGCCTGCGGGAGCTGGGCCGGAAGCTGAAAAAAGACGGGGAGCTCAGCTTTGTGACCACCAGGGAGAAAGCAGGGAGAAAGGCGTACCGCAGAAGTGTGACGCTTTTGATGCAGAAGGCAGTACATAATCTGGCCTGGGAGGACAAGAAACAAGTTGCGGTGCGGGTGGAGCATTCTATCAGCCAGGGATATTACTGTGAGCTGACCGGGGAGACTCCGGATGAGACGTATCTTATGAGATTAAAAGAGGAAATGATGCATCTGGCAGAGCGGAAAATACCGATTCGGAAAGAGAGCATTTCCACAGATGAGGCGGTGGCTTTGTTCAGGGAGCTGGGAATGCACGACAAAGAACGGCTGTTTTCTTACCGCAGAAGTTCCAAAGTAAATATTTACAGCATTGACCATTATATGGATTATTTTTATGGATATATGGTGCCGGACACCGGGTATCTGAAATATTTCGAGCTGAAACAGTATGAGGATGGCTTCGTACTGCTGTTCCCAGATAAGGACACAAGGGCGGCCGCAGAATTTGCGCCTTCTCACAAGTTGTTCCATGTACTGAAGGAGTCGGCAGAGTGGAGCGCTAAAATGGATATCAGCACAGTTGGAGCGTTGAACGACGCAGTGGCCCAGGGCAGAATCCGTGACGTGATTCTTGTGGCGGAAGCCTTGATGGAGCGCAAAATCGGAACGCTGGCAGAGCAGATTGCAGCACAGCCGGACAAAAAATTTGTCATGATAGCAGGCCCCTCCTCCTCCGGCAAGACGACATTTTCCCATCGTCTGTCGATTCAGATGATGGCCCAGGGACTGAAACCTCACCCAATTGCGCTGGATGACTATTATGTCAACCGTGTGGACACTCCCAAGGATGAAAATGGAAATTACAATTTTGAATGTCTGGAGGCATTGGATATTGAGCTGTTTAACCACGATATGTCAGCGCTTTTAAATGGAGAGCGCATCGAACTTCCCACATACAATTTCCGTACTGGAGAGCGGGAGTACAAGGGAATTTTCAAACAGCTGGGCAAGAATGACATTTTGGTTCTGGAGGGAATTCACGGACTGAATGGAAAACTGTCTTACTCCCTTCCGGAATCCAGCAAGTTGAAAATCTATATCAGCGCATTGACCCAGCTGAACATTGACGAGCACAACAATCTGCCTACGGCAGATGGAAGAATGATTCGACGAATGGTGCGGGATGCCAGAACCAGAAACATTTCAGCAAAGCAGACCATTGCCATGTGGGACTCTGTGCGCAGAGGGGAAGAGCAGTATATTTTCCCATTCCAAGATGAGGCGGATATTATGTTTAACTCTGCATTGATTTATGAACTTGCCGTATTAAAGCAGTATGCGGAGCCTCTCCTGTTTGAGATTGACAAGGGATGTCCGGAATATATGGAGGCAAAGCGGCTGCTGAAGTTCTTGGACTATTTTATTCCGGTGCCAAGCGAGGACATTGGAAAGAACTCTATTTTGCGGGAATTTATCGGCGGAAGCTGTTTTAACGTGTAGAGGCGGTATTCTGTAAAAAATGCGTTGGGATAGGAAGCTGTTTTCAGACAATCAGAATTGATTTTCAGCAAAAAGTGTGTTAGGATAAAATGAAAATTAAGCAGGGCAGATAATCGCGGCTGCAGGTGTCGAAAGACCGCAGGTGAGGAAAGTCCGGGCTTCACAGGGCAGGATGCCGGTTAATGGCCGGTGGAGGCGACTCCAAGGAAAGTGCAACAGAAATGTACCGCTGTCTGAAGGACAGTAAGGGTGGAAGGGCAGTGTAAGAGACTACCGCCTGGCTGGTAACAGCCGGGGCACATGTAAACCCCATCCGGAGCAAGACCAGAACGAGACATAAGC
>JAAWLS010000157.1 GCA_022798035.1 Lachnospiraceae bacterium
TCTTTTTTTCATAAAATATTTTCGTCTTTTTTGTGGAGAATCCGCATTACCACAGCTGGAATCGTCTTTGTTCCCAGCTTCAGCAGATAGTTTTTCCCTGAAACCAGCCGGGAATCTTCCATCCACAGAATTTTAGCCCGAAACAGATTGCCCACTGTGGGAAGTTCTCCCCGGCAGAGAACACATCCTCTGGAAATATCTATCTCCCTGTCCAGACATAACGTTACCGCCCATCCCGCAAAGGCTTCCTCCACCTGTATGTCTCCCCGCAGAATTTTGCTTACTTTTGCTTCTTCCCTGCCTGGCAGCACGCAGATTTCCTGTCCCTGACGGATAACGCCGCCCTCAATCTGTCCCTGAAATCCCCGGAACGTATGGTCAGGCCTGGAAACTCTCTGAACCGGAAGAATAAAATCGCTGCCTCCTGTGTCCTGCTTCACTTTCACTTCCTCCAAATATTGCAGCAGAGGTCTGCCCTTATACCAAAGCATAGATTGGGAATATTTTGTGATATTGTCTCCTTCTGTGGCCGAAACCGGAATAATCTCCACAGAATCACATTCAAATTCCGCCAGCAGAATCCGTATCTGCTTTTTGATTTTATCAAATCTCTCCTGATTATAGTTTACCAAATCCATTTTGTTGACAGCAATGACAAAATGACGGATTCCCATCAGAGAACAAATTCTGGCGTGACGCTTCGTCTGCAGCATCACCCCTTGAGAGGCATCCACAAGGATTACTGCTAAATCCGCAAAGGCTGCACCTACCGCCATATTTCTGGTGTATTCCTCATGTCCCGGCGTATCCGTCACAATGAAGCTGCGTTTCTCTGTGGTAAAATACCGATATGCCACGTCTATGGTAATTCCCTGTTCCCGTTCCGCCATAAGCCCGTCCAGCAGCAGAGAGTAGTCAATCTCTCCTCCTCTGGATCCTACTTTTGAATCCAGCTGCAATGCCTTTTCCTGGTCCGTAAAAATCAATTTTGCGTCATAGAGCATATGTCCAATTAACGTGGATTTTCCATCGTCTACACTTCCGCAAGTGATAAATTTCAGTAAGTCATTCATATTAGAAATATCCCTCTCTCTTTCTCTTTTCCATGCTGGCTCCGCCTCCATCCGTGTCAATGACCCGGCTGGTTCGTTCTGACTCTACCGCTGAAAGCGTCTCCTCAATAATGGCATCCAAAGTCTCTGCCTCCGACTCCATACCTCCCGTCAACGGATAACATCCCAGGGTACGGAATCTGACTTTCTTTCTCTGAATCTGTTCTCCTGGCTCCAGACGCATTCTCTCATCATCCACCATAATCAAATTGCCGCCCCGCTCCACTACTGGACGTTCTGCCGCAAAATACAGAGGAACAATCGGTATATTTTCCTGTTTGATGTACTGCCAGATATCCTTTTCTGTCCAGTTAGACAAGGGAAACACTCGAATACTCTCTCCCTGATAGATTTCCGTGTTGAACAGTTTCCACATTTCCGGACGCTGATTCTTTGGATTCCATGCATGTTCCTGATTGCGGAAAGAAAAAATTCGTTCTTTTGCCCTGGATTTTTCTTCATCTCTTCGTCCCCCTCCAAAAGCTGCCGTAAATCCATAGAGGTCCAAAGCCTGTTTTAAAGCCTGGGTCTTCATGATATCTGTATAAGCAGAACCATGGTCAAAAGGATTGATATTCTGCCTTACCCCTTCCTCATTAATATACTCTATCATTTCTATTCCCAACTCTTCGGCTCTTTTGTCCCGAAACTCTATCATTTCCTTAAATTTCCAGGTAGTGTTTACATGGAGAAATGGAAAAGGCGGTTTCTCCGGATAAAAAGCTTTCATGGCAAGATGCAGCATCACAGAGGAATCTTTTCCGATAGAATACAGCATTACCGGTTTCTCACACTCTGCCGCCACTTCCCGCATAATATAAATAGATTCTGCTTCCAGTTCTTCTAAATGATTCATAGTATTTATGATTCCACCTCTTTCTTTTCTCTACAGAAAAATTTTTTTATTTTCTTTTTTATTTTTTGAAATAATACGGAACAATGTACCACGGGATTGTGCACTTCCCGTTCCAGTGCTTTGCACTTCTGGCTCAGTTTATCCTTTTCTTTTTCCATATGGGTAAGCTTTTTATCCAACTGTTCCAGCTTCTGATTCATTTGGTCCAATTTCTGGTTCGTCTGACTCAGTTTCCGATTTAAGTCCTCTGTTTCCTTTTTCTGCTTAAATGCCAGTTCTGCATAAAACAGGATAATATCCTGATACATTATCGTATCATCTATCTTCCACTGAGGCAGTTTTTCTATTGGTTCTGTAAACAAAACTCCATCCAGCCTGCCTAGAAATTCCTCCGCCACCCTCCGGTTAGACGCTTCATACTTTTTCAGGAAATCTATCTGCTCCTCATAGGAGAAATAACTCACTTTTTCCGGCTTTCTCAGATTGCTGGCCATAATCATAGGGTCATACATGTCATCCAAAGGCATTTTCTTGTACTCTGGAATTCGATTGATAATCCGCTTGATTTCAATGTAATTCCCTTCCAGCCTCTCATTGGGAGACTTTTCCGGAATCTGATATTCCTGGCTCATGGATTCTCCCACTGCCTCCAGAAAATCTTGATAAATTCCTCCGGAATTTAAAAATATATCTTTCTCGTACACTCTGACAATCAGGTTTTCTTTTCCAATACATTGGGCGATATTGCTTAATTTTTCATAGTAATCCAGATAATTTCTTTTGGACAAATCACTCTCCAGATATTGGGGAAATGTCTGGTCCAGACGAGTCATCAGTTTGATTGCCTGGTTCCACAACGCCTGTATATACAAATCCTGCCGCCGCAGATAGACAATGACTTTCACATGACATCCTGCATTCTTGGCATCTTCTGCTATTCTCTGCCAAAAATCCTCCCTGATATTCTGACGAAGCCAAATGGATTCATCTGTAACTACCACTTTTTCGAAAGCTTCCGCAGCTCTTTTTACTGCCTGAAATCCTATCCGATAAACCTGCTGCTCCTGCCTTTTCTTCTCCTCTCCTGTCAGCGGAGAATTAAAAACCAGAAAATTTCCATTTCTACGGGATTTAAACTTTTCTCTCATTCCCTCTGCTTCCACTCTGGGGTGAGCAATTCCTTTTCTCTCCAGCAGTTCTTTATTTAACAGCAGAAAATTCTGTATTGCCGTAGTTCCCGTCTTAGGCGTTCCAATGTGAATATATAATGTCGCCATATCTTCCTCCCTAAAAACAATGTCGTCTACGTTATAATTTTGTCGAACCGCCTGACAGATTTTTCCATAAAAACAAAGCGAACAAATACACATAAAAAAATCAGACGCATTCTAACGCCTGACATTATATAAATTCTTTATTAAACAAAGATTAAAAAGGCACTTCTATATGATGAAATTAAGAAGTGCCCTGAAACAAAGTATTTATTTCATTATGATGAAATTAAGAAGTACCCTGAAACAAAGTGTTTGTTTCTATATGTATTGGAAAGCATCTTCGCGCCTCAACGCAGCGCCGTCTTTCTGTTCGCAGCAAAAATTTATCACAAACTTGCAAGAAACCGGTCAAATGCCTGCTGTCCCTCTTCATTTCTCTTGTAGACGCCGGCATGCTCCAGCACTTTGCTGAACACCAGCGCAATCTCTTTGTGAAGAATGTCCATCACATTCTCCTGTGTGACTTTCTCATATTTGGGAAGGAATTTCTCCACCCAGTCTGCATGTTTTTCAATAGTTTCATCCGCTCGAATATCTTTTTTATTTACGATGGCATCTGCCAGCGTCTCCAGCTCATCTTTCAACCTTGCTGGAAGCACCGCCAGTCCCATCACCTCAATCAGTCCAATGTTTTCTTTCTTGATGTGATGCAGTTCTGCGTGAGGATGATATACTCCCAGAGGATGTTCCTCTGTGGTGATGTTGTTGCGCAGTACCAAATCCATCTCATACATGTCTCCTCGTTTTCTGGCAATGGGAGTGATGGTATTGTGAGGTTCTCCCTCTGTCTCGGCAAAAATAAATGCATCCTTATCCGTGTACCCTCTCCAGGCATTCAGGATTTTATCTGCAAGGGCAATCAGTCTCTCCGTATCTTTTCCCGCAATCCGAATCACAGACATGGGCCATTTTACCACTCCGGCTTTCACATCCTCAAATCCTGCAACGGCAAACTCACGCTCTATCGGAGCCTTTGCCATGGCAAATTCATAGCTGCCTCCCTGGAAATGGTCGTGGCTTAAGATGGAACCGCCCACGATGGGCAAATCTGCATTGGAGCCCACAATGTAATGGGGAAATTGTTTGACAAAATCAAAAAGTTTGCAGAAGGTTCCGTGTTCAATTTTCATGGGAATATGTTGGGAATTAAACACAATACAGTGCTCATTGTAATACACATAAGGAGAGTACTGAAATCCCCATTTACTGTCCTGAATCGTCACCGGGATAATTCTGTGGTTCTGTCTTGCCGGATGGTTGATGCGTCCCGCATATCCCTCGTTTTCCATACACAGGAGACATTTGGGGTAACCGCTCTGCTTGGCATTCTTGGCCGCTGCAATTGCCTTGGGGTCTTTCTCTGGTTTGGAAAGATTGATTGTGATATCCATCTCCCCGTAAGGAGTCTGAGATTTCCACTTTACATCTTTGGCAATCCGGTAACGCCGGATATAATCGCTGTCCTGGCTTAGCTGATAGTAAAAATCCGTAGCCGCTTTCGGGCCTTCGCTGTGATAAATATTCCAGAATTTTTCCATTACTTCACTGGGACGAGGCAGCAGTTTTGCCATCAATTTTGTGTCAAACAGGTCACGGTACACCACGCCGTTTTCTTCCAATACCCCATGCTCATAAGCATAGTCCAGCAGTTCTTTCAATACTGGTTCTAGTTCCACATTCTCGTAGGTCTCTTTTGGCTCTTCATATTCTTCTATCTGCAGCACTTCCAGCAATTGATTCGTTGTAAAAATAACGTCTGCTTCTTCGATTAAATTCCGCTCCAGAGCGTAACATACCAGTTTCTTGATTGCTTCATTAACCATAAAAATTCCTCCTTTTATGCAATTCAGTTTCCAGATTAGGTGTCAAAAGGCGCTTTTGACGACCATTCCAAAAATTAAACCACTTTTATGCCGCCGAAAGGTCTTATCTTCAAAACGTGGCAGGAACCTGCTCCATATACGCCGTCTAAAGTCTCCCGATACTCTTCCACAAAATCATCTGCCACAAACGCCTGTATGGTTCCGGCAAATCCGCCTCCGTGTACCCGGCAGACTCCGTGCCCTTCCAGAATGGAATCGCTGACCGCCAAACCTATAGAAACACTCTGATTCTGCACGTCTTTGTTGGTATAAATATTCTGCAGATATTTGAAAGAGGAATTTCCAGATTCCTGCACGGTGTCTAAAAACTTCTGGAAATCTCCTGCATTCAGCGCTGCGGCCTCTCTCTCCACCCGCTTATCTTCCTCAAAGAAATGCAGGGCCCGCAGTACGGGACGGTCTCCGCATTTTTCACGGACTTTACTGATATTCTTATAAAATTCTCTGCTGTCTACTTCCCGCAGAAATTCTTTTCCAAAAAACTCTGCCGCCTGTCTCATTTCCTGAGGAATCAAAGCATAGTCATCGGTCAAATCCGCATGGGAACCTTTTGTATCTGTAATACAGAGGCTGTGATGATATGCGCTGAAATCCACTTCCACCTTTTTTACCACGGGATGCTCCACATCTGCAAAATCAATATGTATCAGTCCTCCCACAGAGCATGCCATCTGGTCCATCAAGCCGCAGGGTTTGCCAAAATATACATTTTCTGCATACTGGGCCACCTGTGCAATCTCCACGGAACTGATGGACATATCGTTGTACAGCCCGGACAGAATTGTCCC
>JAAWLS010000158.1 GCA_022798035.1 Lachnospiraceae bacterium
AAAATATTGCTTCGCAATTGTGCTCGGCGCGTCAAAGTGTGCAATCCCCTCAAGATTGAGGGGTAGGGGAGTTGATGTGGGCTTGCCCACTTTGTTCTCTTATAGGAAATTCCTCTGGATTTCCTATAAGATAAAAAGCCCGACCGGCAAGATGCGCAGCTCGCGGAGATGGTGTTTATTGCTGCGCAATCCGCTCGCGCGCGAAGAATGCGTGCAACGCATTCTTTTTTATATAGGAAAGAAAGATACGCAGTCTGCAAAAATGAGGCTTATTGCTTTGTATATTTGTTTATTCTTCTGCTGGCTGCCTGGTTGTGCTGAAAAATGCACGGAATGGAGGAAAAATGTACAGTTTTAATGGGAGAGTCCGCTACAGTGAGGTAGATAGAGAAGGATTTCTTACCTTAGCTTCTATTTTAGATTATTTTCAAGATTGCAGTTCTTTTCAGTCGGAAGAACTGCAGGTTGGAATTGAATTTTTGGCAGAAAAGCAGGTGGCATGGGTGTTGTCCTCCTGGCAGGTTGAAGTAAAACGATATCCTGTCCATGGAGAGAAAATTATTGTCAGCACATGGCCTTATGACTTTAATGGATTTTTTGGATATCGGAATTTTACCATGGCGCAAGAGGATGGCGGCATACTTGCCTTTGCCAATTCCGTGTGGGTACAGCTGGATTTACAGAAAGGAAGGCCCGGGAGAATTCTGCCGGAAATTGCAGAAGTTTACCAGAAGTCTCCGAAGTTTCCCATGGAATATGATTCGAGAAAAATCAGGCTGCCGGAAGAAATGAAACCTGAGAAATCATTTTCGGTGCATAAATATCACATTGACACTAATCAGCATGTAAACAATGGAAAATATATCAGTATGGCTCAGGAATATCTTCCGGAGGGATTTAAAATCGGGAAAATGAGAGCAGAATACAGGAAGGCCGCTGTCTATGGAGATGTGATTTATCCCTTTGTACAGCAGGAAGGAAAGCGGATAGTGGTGAACCTGGCAGATGAGAAAGAAAAACCTTATGCAGTTGTGGAGTTGGAGGAATATCAATGATTCGATTGGGAGAAAAGCAAAAGCTTACAGTGGTAAAAGAAGTGGAGTTTGGCGTCTATTTGGCAGAGCAGGGGAAGGAGGAGACACGGGTGCTGCTTCCCATCAAGCAAGTGCCGGAAGGAACGAAACTGGGAGATGAAATTGAGGTGTTTTTATACAAAGATTCCAAAGACCGAATGATTTCCACCACCCAGGAGCCCAGACTTAAAATGGGAGAGATTCAGGCGCTTACGGTGGTGTCGGTTCAGAAAATAGGGGCTTTTTTGGACTGGGGGCTGGAGAAAGATTTATTTCTTCCTTATAAAGAGCAAATGGGGAAAGTGAGAGAAAAAGATGAGGTGCTGGTGAGGCTCTATATTGACAAGAGCGGACGTCTCTGCGCCAGCATGCGGGAAATCTATGAAATGCTTAGGACAGATTCCCCTTATCAGGCCGGTGATATGGTGCGGGGCAGGATTTATGAGTTCAGTGATAATTTTGGAGCTTTTGCGGCGGTGGACGACTGCTATTCTGCACGGATTCCACGTCATGAGGATTACAGTTTTCTGCGGATTGGCGACTTCATTGAGGCCAGAGTCACAAATGTGAAACCAGATGGAAAACTGGATTTGACTCTGCGGGAGAAGGCTTATCTGCAGATGAATCAGGATGCTCTGCATGTTATGGAGCTGATAGAGAAACATGGAGGAGAACTTCCCTTTAATGATAAAGCTTCGCCAGAGACAATTATGCAGGAAGCGAAAATGAGCAAAAATGCCTTCAAGCGGGCAGTGGGACATTTGTACAAAGAGAGAAAGATTGAGATTACAGAGCAAAGTATTCAAAAGAGATAGGAGGATGAGGGATATGTCTGAAAACAAAAGCGTAAACCGCTTGTTTCTGGTAAGTATTGTTATTTATGTGGGAGCCAGCTTGGGCCTCAGCCTGCTGAACCTCCGGTTTTCTGTTTTGGCCCAAATGCCTGTGTATGTATCTATTTTGATTTCTCAGATTTTGATTTTCTGTCCTTTTTTCTTATACTGTAAGAAGAAAAATATAAAAATCAGGGAGTTCATTCCTTACCGGAAAATGAATCTGGCGTCTATTGTGCTGACCGTAGTATGCACATATCTGATGTATCCGCTGATTATCGTGATTAACGCAATATCCATGATATTCACCACATCCGGTTCTGCACAGGTGGTAGATATGATGCAGGGACAGAACATTGTGCTGAATATGATGTTCATGGCGCTGCTGCCGGCTTGTGTGGAAGAATTTGTTTTTCGGGGCGTATTGTTTCAGACGTACCGAAAAAGCAGAATGCTGCCGGCTGTTCTGCTGAGCGGATTTCTCTTTGGATGTATGCACATGAATCTCAACCAGTTTATGTACGCCTTTGCTCTGGGAGTGTATCTGGCGCTTCTGGTGGAGGCCACAGGAAGCATTTTCAGTTCAATGATAGCACATTTTACGCTGAATGCAACGAGTGTTGTTATGACATTTCTGCTGCCCCTTGTCTACGAGAGCTCAGGGCTGGAACAGGTTCCCGAAGTGCAGGCGGGAGGATTTGCCGCAAATATGCAGAATGGGGAGCTTTTTGTTCTGCTGATTGGCATCGCCGTGTGGGGAGTAGTGGCGCTGGGAACTACCTGCGGCGCAGTGGGTATCTACATTGCAATCTGCAAAATCAACCACCGCTGGGAATATGTGAAACATATGTTTTCCGGCGGAACGAAAGCAAGGATGATTACCATTCCCCTGATATTGGGTATCGTGATTGCTTTTGGGGTGATGGGAATGTATATCTATATGGAAAGAATGGTATAGATTTGCATAGATTTTCGTATAAATGGAAAAAATATGGGAAGAAATGGTATGTGTTGAGCGGCTTTTCGGTCTGTACATCATAAAAAGAACAGTCCGTGAAAGCCGCTCAAAGAAATTGCGGACACATGCGGCAGAATCATAACAATTCAGCCGTCAGATGGAAATATCGATATTTCCGCCCAAATGAGGAGTTACGGATTGTTCCATTAATTTTATCATGGAATCTCCCATATTCTCCATTGTGTCCAGCTGCTTGCTCAGCATAATAGCGCCGAAATCATTCGTAACGCTGGTCATACTGAGAGCGGTTGACAAAGAAGCAATATCCATAACAAATGCCCCCTTTCTATATGCTGTCCTTTACGATTATAACATAGAACGATTTATTTTGAAAGTAAAGCAGGAGGTTTTTAAGTATGATTTATGATGTGATTATTTTGGGAAGCGGCCCGGCAGGCCTGAGCGCTGCAATTTATGCAGAACGCGCCAGGCTGAATACATTGATAATAGAGGAAAAGCCTTTGAGCGGAGGTCAGATTTTAGATACTTATGAAGTAGATAATTATCCAGGACTTCCGGGAATTACAGGGTTTGAGATGGGACAGAAATTCCGCTCTCACGCAGATAAGATGGGAGTAGAAGTAATCAATACCCAGGTGACAGAGGTCAGGGTGGAAGGAGATAAAAAAAGCATAATCACTGCCCAGGGCAGTTATGAGACGAAATGTCTGATTATCGCTACAGGAGCGAAACACAGGAAACTGGGAATTCCGGGAGAGGAAAAACTGACTGGAATGGGAGTATCCTACTGTGCTACCTGCGACGGTGCGTTTTTCCGAGGAAAGACAGTGGCTGTGATAGGCGGAGGAGATGTGGCCTTGGAGGATGCCCTGTTTCTTGCCAGAGGATGTGAGAAGGTTTATCTGATTCACCGGCGGGAGGAATTCCGGGGTGTCAGAATTCTCCAGGAAAAAATCAAAAAGACGGAAAATATTGAGCTTGTTTTAAACAGCAATGTGACAGAAATTCGGGGAGAGGGGCAGGTAAGTTCCATTTTTGTACACAATCACAAAGAAGAAACGGACACAGAACTGGAAGTGCAGGGAGTTTTTATTGCGGTGGGTATTGAGCCTAATTCCGGCATGGTGAAAAATTTGGTGGCCCAGGATGCGGAAGGGTATATTGAGGCAGGAGAAGATACGCAGACTAGTATAGAAGGTATTTTTGCTGCAGGAGACGTGAGGACGAAACAGCTTAGGCAGGTAATTACGGCGGCTGCAGACGGAGCAAATGCAGTGGTTTCAGCGGAGAAATACCTTGTGAGAGCAGAAAATTGACGGCCTGCCGCGAACTTTTGACAAAGATGTAGAAATTGTGTGTTAAAAATATAGAAAGATTATGACAATAATTTTGTAAAAGTTTACAGTTGACAGGGACAGCCCCCCTTGCTATAATAAATCCCGTAATAAGTTTGTAACAAATGAAGAATCCTGAAAGGTTTTGTAATTCATATTGTATAGAAAACAGGGATTAAAATTGGAGGGTATTATGAACAGAAATTCGATTAGAAGAGCAACTACTTGTTGTCTGACTGCCGCAGTTGTATTGGCAAACAGCTCCATCGTGTCTCACGCTTCTGTGAGCGCTGGTGCAGGAGATTTGATTTCCGCAGCACAGGAGACTCAGGTAGAGAATGAACAGGAGACAAAAAGAGACAATACGGTGACAGCAGGTGTGACGGATATTTTTGCAAATTCTCTTGCACCGAGGCAGGAAGCAATTAACACTTCTGTCGAGAATGTTCAGAATGAGACACCGGTTGTCAAGACAGAATATGATGATATTGCGATTGCACAGGTTGATAATTATGTAAATGTCCGTTCTACTCCTGGAGAAGAGGGAGAAGTACTCGGCAAATTATATAACAACTCTGCATGTACTGTTCTTGGAACAGAAGGAGATTGGTATAAAATCCATTCCGGTAATGTAGAGGGCTACATAAAAGCAGAATTTCTTGTACTTGGAAATGCAGAGTTAGCAAAATCAGTAGGACATAGAGTGGCAGACGTAACTACAGATACTTTGAACGTGCGTGCCGATTCCAGCACAGAGGCAGAACTTTTAGGACAAGTTCCTCAGGGAGAAGAACTCAGCGTAGTGGAAGAGAAGGACGGCTGGGTAAAGGTAGCTATTGAAGAAGGCGACGGCTGGGTATCCAGCGATTATGTAGAGTGCAGCACACATTATGTTGTAGCCGAGTCCAAGGAAGAAGAAGAAGCACGTCTTAAGAAGGAAGAAGAAGAGAGAAAAGCAGCAGAAGCAGCAGCGGCAAGAAAAGCAAGCCAGAGTTCTGGTTCCTCTTCATCCTCATCATCATCCTCCTCTTCAGGCGGCGGAAGAAGCTATAATCCTCCTAGCGGCGGAAGCGGACAGGCAGTTGCAGATTATGCATGCCAGTTTGTAGGCAATCCTTATGTCTATGGTGGTACAAGCTTGACAAATGGAGCAGATTGTTCCGGATTTGTTATGAGCGTATATGCGGCATTTGGTGTAGGGCTGCCTCATTCTTCCAGCGCAATGCAGGGTGTTGGATACGGCGTGAGCACAGATGCAATGCAGCCAGGCGATATTATATGCTACAGCGGCCATGTAGGTATTTATATAGGCGGCAATACCATCGTACATGCAAGTACGGAAGCTACCGGTATTAAATATACTTCTCCGGCAAACTACAGAACTATCTTGGCAGTAAGAAGAATTTTCTAAGAAAATAGAGAAGGATAACAGCAGGGTTCTTGAATGAAGTCATTCAGGAACCTTGTTTTGTTATGTGAAATTCATTTGAATCCCATGAAATAAAGTGTGTAGATTACATGTTTCGCAGGGATAAGACCATTCCCTTGTAATCCGCTTTCAGACGGGAGAAAAGCGGCATCCGGCCTTCAGAATCAGGTGGAAATTTTCTGCAATTTTGTAAAGAAGTTGAAAGAATTGTTACACAATTGTAATTAATTTTTCAAATATATTTTT
>JAAWLS010000159.1 GCA_022798035.1 Lachnospiraceae bacterium
CTGTTTGTTATTTTGCAGGGCAGTGTGCGGGCAGTTTCCGGGAAAAGTGAATTTAATATGGAAGCAGGCAGTATTGTGGGCATGATGGAAGGAAGTTCCGGAAGTTATGCGTGTGATTATGTGGCAAATACAGACTGTGTGTTTTATGCATTTCCCTACCGCACAACAGAAGATTACAAAAAGATATTTGCAGAAGAAGAAAAATATGTGGCAGTATTTGCCATGGGAGCAGTCCATCAGGCAAATGTACTGCTGGGAAGATACGATACGCTGCGCAAAAAAGCAAAAATATACGAAGAATTTCTGATGAAAAGCCACAAAGAGTACCGGGAACTCTGCAGCAAATATATGCTGCCGGAGAAGCCGCTCCCAGCGATTCAGTCTATCGTTCTGCCTCAGGGCGGACAGATAGATTCCTGGACAATAGAGTATTACGGACGTATGTCGGAGCTGTCTTTAAAGGCGATTGACGCCTGTCTGGCCAGGGATTATGTGATTGGAATCGGAGAGATTTCCAATGCAGCCTGCTGGATGGAGAAAGCTCTGGAGGAGAGTCTGCCCTGGAGGGAATATCTGGAGGGAAAGAGAGAGTTACTGCTGTCAAAAGGAGGAGACAATCTTTTTCAGATGTATTTTGAGCTGGCAAAAAGGGCAGCCGCTTCTGGGAAGGATATAGAACCGATACAGCAGAAGATTGTAGAACTGATGAAATTTGCCAAAGGCAGCAATCTGTTTCCGGACAAATTAATAGAGATAAAATATGCAGAGTATACAGGATATGATTTCACTCAGACAAACCAGGGAGGCGCAAAAGAAGAAGACCCGGTAGAACCCTACGAAGAGGGTATTGATTATCTGAGCCAGATTCTGGACTATTCCGGGTACGGAGGGGAAGAAGCGGAAAGTTTCCGAGAATCCCTGCAGGAATACAAGAATCTTCCCGATATTCTTGCCACGACAGATGATGTACGCAGGCTGCGCCGGAAGCTGACGGATGATTTCTATCATATTTATGAGCTGGCATTTTTCCGTTCCCTGGAGGGAGGATATATGCCTACCTCAGTAAAAATGTTTTTGAATTTTGGATTTATGGACGAGGAGATGACAGGAGAAGAAAACACCCGCAGTCTCTTTGAACTGGCAGGAAATATCAGGCGTTGCAAGGCAGAGAACGTCTTTACCATATATGAGTGGCTGTTGAGCATTTACCGGGGAGAAAACGAGCCCTCCAGAAATGAATTCGACATGGATTACACAGGGTATTTGAATGAGCAGAAAAAGACAGGAAAGATTACGGCAGCCCAGGTGCCCCTTCTGGCAAAAGACAACCAGGAGAAACTTAAATTTGAGATACAAAATATGTTCGTGTCCACCAACCGGGCTACTTATGGAAAAATATCTACCTTCTGTCCTATTCTCTACAAAGATGATATTATTGGAACGCCTGAAAATATGCTGATTACAGCTCAGAAGGCAAATGAATATTTAGATGAAATCCGCAAAATAGATTTCTCACTGTTCTTCCGGGAGGTTGGCTTCTCAGACCCAGACCACGAAGTAAACATGGAAATGATACAGAAAGAAGTTATTCCCTATGTGATTTTGATGCCAAATGCAGGAACCAAGGCTATGATGTGGCAGGAGACAGCCGGAATCAAAAAGGACACACAGGCCAGATTTATTTTCCCGATTTTGACGGTGACAGATGTGGGAGAACTGATGGTGGAAGTGTGCGGACGTTTCCGCTGGGAGATGTGCCGTAAGATTCAGGGTGTGCGCTGGAACGATATCACGGAGGCATCTCTGACCTCAGAGTACAATGATTATATCCAGTATTACAGGAAGAATCACGATTTGTCTGCGGATGCGAAAGAGAAGATTAAAAATGCACTTTACAAATCTAAGAATAATTTCCGTGAAGTCTTTGTCAAGGATTATCAGAGCTGGATTCGCTACGAGTCTAAAGGCAGCTTCCGGCTGAATAAAGTGTCCAGAGACATTATTTTCCGCTACTGTCCATTTAACAAAACCATCCGGGCGGAGTTGAAAGTAAATCCTATGTACCGTGAAATGTTTGAAAAATATGAAATCTTAAAAGACCGAAAGGCACGTCATATGATGCTGTGGTATGACCGCTATCAGAAAAAAGGAGGAGTCATCACGGAGGAACTCCAGGTAAATAAAGATTTCTATGATATGTAAAAAAATACCGCAGAAGTTCAGCCTATATCTGGGAAAGCAGACAGGCGGACTTCAGCGGTATTTTTTCTGGGAAAAAGGGATTACTGAGGCATTTCTGCCGGGAAAGCAGGCAGAGTGAGAATGAGCCTGAGAATGGTACTGCTCCTTGCTTCTGCGATTAATGTACCCTGCATGGCTTCTGCCAGGGATTTGGCAATGGTCAGTCCCAGCCCGGTGCTCTCTTGGTTTCTGACAGATTCCTGCATGTAGAAACGCTCAAAGAGATGGGAGATATCCTGAGGCAGAGGTTTTTTTGTGTCATTTGTAAAAGTTACGGTGACACGTGATTTTTCACGATACTCTTCCAATTGGATATGCAGGAAACTATTTGCGTACCGTCCGGTGTTCTGAAAAAGATTGGAAAAAATACGCTCCAGCCCCCGGCAGTCCCCCAGAACCATGACGGGATGGTTTGGAAGTGTGCTGGTTATAGAAAGATGAGATTGTTCCAGAATTTGGTAATTGTCTAGGAGGGCCTCCCGCAGAATCCGGCAGAGGTCTGTCTGCTGTAAAATAAATTTGTATTCCCGGGAGATAAGCTGGGAGAAATCATAGAATTCTGTAACCAGAGTTTCCATGGACCTGGCCTTTCTCTCAATAATTTTCAAATCTTCTTTCAGCTCTTTCGGCATTTGAGTCATGTAGTCTGACTTGCGGATGAATTTCAGATAACCTAAGATGACAGTCAGAGGAGTTCTGAGGTCATGGCTGATGTCTTCAATCTGCCGCTGAAATGCCCGTTCCCGTTTCTCATAATTTTGACGTTCCCTTTGCATATCCTCCAAAAGCTCATTAAAGGAGTGCATAAGGTGTTCTAAATCTTTGTCCGGCAGAGCCATGTGGAGTATTTGGTTCTGGGAGAGGTCTTTTTTGATTTCCAGCAGCTGCAGGTCAGCCTCCTTGAGAGCGTACTGTATGCCCCGATGGTGCAGAGCAAAATATCCTGCAGCTAAAATGAAAAAAATAAGAAATAAATAAATCATTATGGTATATCCTATGACAAATCTTTTTTTCTCAGCAGCAGGACGCCGCTGATTCCAAACAGAAGGATTCCAGCCGTGCCGGCCAGCAGACATTTTGCCATGCCGGCTGCAGTCTGCCATATGGTACTGCAGGTAGTCAAATTGACAGTCATCTCAGCAGAAAAGAAATTGACAGGCAGCCACAGGGCAAGGGGAGTAAGGAAAGAGAGTTTCATACTCAGAATAAAAATTACTTTTGGTATGGCAAACAAAATGGCATACCAGACAATAAGCCCCAAAATGGTTTTGTCAAAAAGCTCCAGCAGGAGAATGGCAAGAATCAGCGCGGAGAGAGCAATCAGGGAAACGCCGGGAATTTCCATCAGCATATCCTGTACAGTTACAGGGCCCGCTTCCTCTAAAAAAACAACTGCACTGCCAAGATAGACAGCCATAACGGGAATTAGAATGATAAGAGAGACGATAAGGCTTACCACGCATTTTCCCAGAAACATGCTTGTTCGGGAGATTCCATAGGCAATGCTGTTTTTGCGGGTGCCGTTTCTGCTGTCTCCTTCATATAGAACAGAAACCACGATACAGGCCGCGATGCAGTAAAGCATGGGCTGTGACACCAGATTTGAATAGGAAAAAGAAGTGGTTCCATAGCGAAAATTTGGTGTGTAGGCGGTAAATAAATACAATACCAGGTTGAGAAAAGCGGTCAATCCCCCAAAAATTCCCAGCAGAAGATACAGGCTCCTAGTATGAAGCGCGCGGTAACATTCACTTTTGATATAATTTAACATGATGGTTTTCCTCCCTGTTTTAAATCCACATAATATTTTTCCAAAGACGGCTGCCGTTCTTCCAATCTTGTGATGATAAGACCTTGTTCTGAGGCAAGCCTGCTGTAGAATTCCAGAGTCCTCTGGGGATTTGTAATTTGAATACTTTGGTCAGGAAGCACTTTGAAAAAGTCGTCGGGGCAGTTTCGCTCCAGCAGCGCCGCGTAAGTTTCGGTGTCAGAGACCATGACAATGAAGCTGGCGGTACATTTCTGCTGCAGCTCGTCCGCAGATATCTCTTCCAGCAAATGTCCTTTGCTCAGAAATCCAAATGCAGAGGCCGTCTGCTGAAGTTCTGCCAGAATATGGCTGGAAAGCAGAATAGTGATATTTTTTTCATGGTTCAGCCGCTGAAGAAGATTTCTAAATTCTATGATGCCGCTGGGGTCTAAGCCGTTAATCGGTTCATCCAGAATTAAGAGCTGGGGTTCTCCAATCATGGCCATGGAAAGTCCCAGACGCTGCTTTTGCCCAAGAGAAAGATTCCTGCACATGCATTTTCGCTTTTCCCAGATATCGGTGAGCTTTAGGTTTTCTTCCACTTTCTCTCTGCCGGGAATTCCTTTTTGAATGCGGCAGTATTCCAGCATCTGTTCCACTGTCATACCAGGAAAAAATCCTGGTTGTTCAATGATGGCTCCAATCTGCCTGCGGCAGCGCCTCAGCTCTTGTTCCTGATATCTGCCGAAAAGAAAAATCTCCCCTGAGGTGGGAAATACATGGCCGGTCAAAAGTTTTAGGAGCGTGGATTTTCCAGCCCCATTGTCGCCAATCAATCCGTAAATACTTCCCTTTTCCACATGAATGTCCACCTGTTCCAACGCAGGGACGGAGCCATAAGATTTTGATAGATTTCTTGTCTCTATGACATACTCTTTCATATTGTTTTCTCCATTCTCAATATTTTAGCGGTAAACCTATCGTAGTATGTTTCTTTTAATGAGTCATAAAGAACTTATAAAGAAGTCATAAAGATTAATCAAGTTTAAATCCAATGCCGTACACAGTTCGGATATAGGTCTCGGTCTCGTCCGCCTCCTTTAATTTTTTCCGCAGATTGCTGACGTGGACGTTTACCGTGTTGCTTTCTCCGTAGTATCCGCCTTGCCAGATTAGCTCATAGAGGAGCTCTCTGGAATATACTTTTTCCGGCGCTTTTACGAGAAAGGATAAAAGTTCATATTCATGAAGGGTCAGAGAAAGCTCTTTTCCTCTTACCAGAACTTTCCGGGAATCCGGAAACAGCAGAAGATTTTTGTGAGACAAAGTCTGGCCTGCGGGTTCACTCTGGGTGCGCCTTAAGGCCGCCTGAACCCGGGCAACGACTTCTTCCGGCTCAAAAGGTTTCGTGATGTAGTCGTCAGCACCTTTTTGCAGCAGATTTACCTTGTCCTCTAAAGTGCTTTTTGCTGAGAGAATCAGGATGGGAAGATTATTCTGCAGTGTTTTGCGGATGTTCCAGAGCAGCTCTTCTCCTGATAATCCAGGAAGTATAAGGTCCAGAAGAATCAGAGAGGGCCGTTCTGCTTCCAGAAGAAGTTTTGCCTCCGTGCCGGAAAAAGCCTGAAGAGTAGAATATCCGGCTCTGTTCAGTGTTCTGGCAAGGAGATGGTTGATATCTGTCTCATCTTCAACAATCAGTAATTTATAAGGCATGGCTGCCTCCTTTGCGTGAGTATAATTTAGTAAAAAATTGCTCCGTTTGTGCAAAAATGCGGATATTTGAGAGAGATTTGACATATAAACAAAGTAAGAGAAGGCCAGCGGGGGAGCCACTAACCTTCTCTATGAGGGGAGTATAAATAATTAATAAGGGGTATAAC
>JAAWLS010000160.1 GCA_022798035.1 Lachnospiraceae bacterium
TGCCTTACGTATATCTTCTACATTTGCTGTGTCGATAAATAACCTCATTCTGTTCTCCTTTCATACCTCTTTGCACATCATTATATATTCTATACAAAATATTGTCCCGTGTACAGAGTGTTTTTTATTTCACACTCAAATTTGTAACGGTTCAACAAACTGCAGGCTGTCCATATCTGACCCTATTCTACATGAAACTTCTATTTCCCACAAGTGTCAAAGAGAGAAATTTCGCACTAAAATATCACTTTTCTCTAAAAATTCCTCAATTGTGTGAAACCCCAGCCGCGACAACAGCTCCGGAACGAAAGGATTTTCCAAAGGCGTTTTGTACTCTGCCTGCTGCCCATACCTTTCCACATTTTCTCTCCCCTCTTCTCTTCCGATGATGATTTTGGGACCTCCCACACAGCCGCCCGGACATCCCATTCCCTCAAAAAAGTTCGCTTTTGTTTCCCCCTTTTTCAACCGTTCTATCATCTCCCTGCAGGCAGGCACCCCGTCTGCCTGTTCCGCCTGAACTTCAATTTTCCGGTCAGGATTCAGCTGTTTTACCGTGGCTTTTACTGCCTCGCTGACGCCTCCGGTTCTGGCATAAATCCGCCCCGCCCTGGAGGAGTGTTCTTTGTCGTCCTCTCCCAATTCCTCCGGATGAATATCGGCTGCCTGGAACATATCCTGCACCTCCTGAAACGTCAGCACATAGTCCACCGCATCTGCAATATCTTCTTCCCTGGCCTCCTTTTTCTTTGCCATACAGGGCCCTACAAAAACCGTCATGGCTTCGGGGTGAAGTTTTTTCACCACCCTGCCCGCAGCAATCATAGGAGACACCGCACCGGGAACGTGAGGCATCAGCTCCTGATATACCTTCCGTATCATGGCAATCCAGACAGGACAGCAGCAGCTTGTGAGCTGATAATCTGCTTCCTCTCTGATATTAGCGTCAAATTCCAACGCTTCTTTCAGCGTCAAAATATCTGCAAAAACTGCCACCTCGATAAGTCCCTGAAATCCCATGGCCTTAAATGCCGCCCGCAGTTTTCCCGTTGTAACCTCCGGGCCGAACTGTCCCAAAAAAGCAGGGGCCACTAGGGCATACACTTCTCTTTTCTTCTCACGAACTGCCCTAAGAACTGGAACCACATCTTTATTAGCCGCCAGTTTTTCCAGCTTGCAGGCTTCCACGCAGGCGCCGCAGCCCGTACATTTTTCTTTATTAATCTGCACTTTTCCGTTCTCATCCTGCTCAAATGCATCAAAAATACAGCTGTTTTCACAGGCTTTCTCATAAGCGCACTGCTCACATTCCTCTGCAAAAATAACAGGCGCATGGCGCTCCGGGTGCAAGAGACAGTCCATATGATAGGAATCGTACTCTTCCTCCAGCACACGCCCTCTGCCTGCCTCCTGCTCTAAAATGTCCAGATACAACTGGTGAAATGTTTTCATTTTTATTCCCTCATTTCTGTTTTTTAATAGTATGAACAAAATTTGAGAGAAAAATCAGTATTCTCCTTAAATTGCCGGCCATCAATTTTTCGGAAAATATTTTTGAAAGGCATTTTTAATGTACAGTGCAATTCCCATAGAAATCACTCCTGCTGATAAAACCACGGCAAATTCAAATCCTTTGCAGATTTCAAACAAAAATCCATACCAGGCGCTGCCCAGAGGCTGTGCGCACATGGACACTGTGAGAACCACAGAAATCACTTTTCCGATGAGATTTTGAGGTGTCTCGGCCTGGATAAAAGACATCACCTGTACAGTAAAAATTGTGGAACACACCATAATTGCAAAACAGCATACCACCATAATCAGGTAACTTGCCATGCCTGAGGGGGACAGCATCAATCCCATTCCCATGGGAAATACCCACAGGGCAACCGCTACGATAAGATTTCCAGCCTTCTGTATCTTTAGTTTTCTGGCAAAGACGCCTGCACTGATACCCCCTGCCAAACCGCCTGCCGCCAGAGCTCCCTCTGCAAATCCGCATAATTTATTTGCCAGGGATATCTCCAGCCCCAGCACTTCCGTCACCAGATAAGGCAGTCCCACCATAAGCATAGAGGACAGAAACAAATTGATTCCGCAGGCCGCCAGCACTCCTTTCCCGATGATGGGCTTCTCTCTGCGGATAAACTGAATGCTCTCCGTGAAATCTTTTCGGACTGTCTGCAGCATATTCACGTCAGAACTCTGTTTCACAAAAGGTATTCTGATAAAAATTTCCATAACTGCTGACAGCAGAAAACAAATCATACAGAGAAACAGCACAGATTTCAATCCATAAGCGCTGTACAAAACACCTCCCAGCACAGGCCCCAGCAGAGAAGAAAACGCGCTTATGGTGTTGATAATAGAATTGGCCTCCATGATATGCTCCGGCCCTATCAGCGCCGGCACGCTTGCCTGTACCGAAGGCTGGTACGCCCCTGCTATGCCGTATAGAATCATCAAAGTCACCGTCACCAGAACCACGAGATTGATTTCCCCCATAAGCAGAGAAAAAACCAGAATTACCACTGCCGTAAAAAAATCCAACGCCGCCATAATATTCCGCTTATTTACCCGGTCTGCGACAATCCCGCCTATGGGAGACAATAAAACAGCCGGAAGAAAGGCGCAGGCTGTCACAGTCCCGTAAAGAGCAGAAGAACCTGTGCAGTTCAACAGATATAAGGGCAGGGCAAACCGGATGGCCGCATTGCCAAACAGCGAAACAATCTGTCCAATCACAACCAGTACAAAATCCTTTGAAAATAACTTTTGTTCCATTCTCTTAACCTCCATTTTAATACCGCATGACGGTATGTATTTGTGTCAAAATAAACTACCCTGCATCAAGCTGCGGGGTAGTTCACCCAGTCGCCAAATTTCATCTTATCGTAATAGAAGCCCGTCACTTTGCGGCAGCTCCATTGCGATTTCTGTTTTTCTGATAAACAGCGGCCAATTCCACGATTCTGTCCGCCAGCTCATCATCCACAATATCCAGGCCGAGCCCCTGCATCATCTGGCAAAACACCATGGCTTTGCGGCGGGACTTTTCCGCAGAATCATCAAATATCATGGGATTCATCCACACATTCGCCACCAGCAGAATCAACTCTGCCAGCTCTTCTGGATAATCTGTCTGAATGGAGCCGTCTGCAACCCCCTGCTCTATAATAGGCTGAATATAGGCAGGCGCCGCTTCCTCCACCGTGTCCAGGAAAATACTGTGGAGCAGCTTGGGACTCTTTTTTAAATTAGGGGCCACCGTAAAAATATCATCCTGCACAGAGCGAAGAATGGATTTCTTAAAAATTTTCTCCAGCCTCTCTCTGCCTGTAAGGCCGCTGCTGTCACGAATCTCCGCCAGCATCCGATTAGATCTCTCTGTCATTCGCTCAATGACCGCAGCCAAAATATCTTCTTTGGACTTAAAGTGGTGGTAAATTGCCCCTTTGCTGAGACCTCCCAGATTGTCGATAATATCCTGAATGGACGTATATTCATATCCTTTTTCCAAAAGCAGACGCAGGGAAACATCCAATATTAAATTAATGGTTTCCTCCGGATGTTTATTTCTGGCCATATTTTCTCCACCTCTCAATATACGGATGCGCTGTTGCATATTAACACTAACATACCATCAGTATGTTTGTCAAGATAATCCGACTGAATCTGTAATGATACAGTTTCAGGAAAGACTGCCGTAACATAGCAGCCTCTTCTATTTTTCTTTTTTCTGATACCTCCTCCGGTAATATTCCATCGTCCGGTATTCCAGAATATCTTTCATATGAGTTCTCATCACTTCACTCTCAACAGAATCTCTTAACTCCTCCCGGATAGCAATGGCATACCCTTCCTTTTCCACAAAAAATCCCTTTCCGGAAGATTTTAAAAATTTAATGGGCATGGTTTCTGCCTTTCTTAAATGTTGTCTGTCCGTCATATTCTTGTATGCCTCATAAGAGATATCCGGAGAAAAATCTTTCCAGTTTGTCCCCGTATCAAAAAATTCTTTCCAGCCTGCCAGCACTTCCTCCTCCGTCACCGCCAGCCGTATTCTGCCATGGTTGTAAAAGCTGTACAAAACAGGCATCTTATAGACTTTCTGCATATCCGTTGTCTCAATAACCGAGAGAAAGTCGCGTCCCAGACTCTTGCAGAAAATTTCTTCCTCCTCCGACAGTTCATGCATCTCCTGCAGAAAATCCAGATATCTGCGGAATGGGTTTTCTTTGGGATGTTTGATACAGTCCTCGTACACTGTGTCTTCCATATAAGTAAACAATTCCATTCTGGAGGGAACTCTCCCCTCCAGCAGTTCTTTGACACGATAATATTCTCTCTGAATCCGCTCTTTCACAGTGCAGGATTTCTTATTCAGCTCCTGAAATAAATCTATCAGACGCATATCAAAGTCCACAATGCAGTCATCCGGGTACACTGCCTGGCTGTAATCCCAGACTTTTTTCTGAGAATAATTCTCCCCGCCGCCCAGTAGAAGAGGCGCTCTTCCCGCCTTTTCATAGTTGCCGATAAAGTCAAGGACATTCAGATATTCCTTTCCTTTAAAGAGACGAAGCCCACGCCCCAGCTGCTGCAAAAATACAATCGGGGATTCTGTGGGCCGCAGAAACATCACCATATCCAACGAGGCGATATCCACGCCTTCATTGAACATATCCACAGAAAAAACCACCTGGATTTCCTGATTTTTCAGCTGCTGCACTGCCTTGTCCCTGTCCTCTGAATATTCCCCTTCCGAATTGCTGTACACAGCTTTTGCAGGAACGCCTCTCTTACAGAATTCTTCCGCCATCTCTCTGGCATGCTGCCTGGAGCAGCAAAATCCTAAGGCCCTTTTTGAACGGTATTTTCGATAGTATTTGTAAATCAAATCATATCTTCTGCCGTTATTCCGATAGATTTCCGTCAGCTCTTTTGCATCATAACGGCCTTTTACCAAGCGCAGTTTTGAGTAATCTGTCTCGTCATAGATTCCATAATAGTGAAAGGGCACCAGCATTCCTTTGTTGATGGCCTCCTTCAAAGAAATTTCATAGGGCACATTATAATCACAGATTTCGTAAATATTTCTGCCGTCCATCCGCTCCGGCGTAGCCGTAAGCCCCAGCATAAACTGAGGTTTAAAATAATTTACAATTCTTCGGTACTGGTCGTTGACTGCGTGGTGGAATTCGTCAATTACAACATAGTCAAAGTAATCTTCCGGAAAATACTCTTCTCTCAGATATTCCTTCCTGCCAAGAGTGGCCGCAGAGGCAAAAATGACAGATTTGTCCGTATCTTTCTGCCTGCCGTAAAAGAAACCGTAATCCTCTGAACGGCGCACATTTTGAAAAGAAATGGCGGCCTGCTTTAATATCTCCTCCCGGTGGGCTACAAACAGCACCCGCTCATATCCGGCGGAATCAAAAGCTGCCAGATACGTCTTACCTATGCCGGTGGCCGCCTGCACCAGTCCTTTTACCGCACCCTCCGCCCTGCTGTCCTCCAACGCATACAAGGCCTCTATCTGCGCGCCTCTTGGCTGAAACAAAGGCTCTACCTTTCTGTCCCTCCCATACTGCGTGAAATCTTCCTCATACTCATCCGAACCTTCTTTATACTTATCATATCTGGCCAAATCTTTTAGCACCGCAGGTCTGTGCCAGTTCTTGGAGTACCGGCGCAGTTCTTCCTCATTTACCACAATGGAATGGTGGAAAAACAGATTTTCAAAGGTATCGTAAAACAGATTAAAATTCCTTTGGTCTTTCAGGCTGCTGAAACGGTAATTCCACTCTATCC
>JAAWLS010000161.1 GCA_022798035.1 Lachnospiraceae bacterium
TGCGCACTCGCACAAGAAGAAAATATTGCTTCGCAATTGTGCTCGGCGCGTCAAAGTGTGCAATCCCCTCAAGATTGAGGGGATTGCACACTTTGTTCCAGAAATCTGTCATTTTGCGGCATCTCTGTCTGCTTTGTTAAAATTTATAACAAAGGAATCCCGTGTTTTTTCGTTTCCGCTACAACCTCGTCTTTCCAGAGAGAGGATTGAACTTCACCGATATGGGCTTTTCTGAGGAAAAACATACAGATACGGGACTGCCCAATTCCTCCGCCAATGGTAAAGGGAAGCGTTTCCTGGATAATGGATTTCTGGAAAGGAAGTTCAGCCCGTTCTGGGCATCCTGCCTTGTCTAACTGTTCCAGAAGAGCTTTTTTGTCCACACGGATTCCCATGGAAGACAGTTCAAGGGCAATGTCAAGAACTGGATAGTAAACTACAATGTCGGCATTTAAAGCCCAGTCGTCGTAGTCCGGGGCCCGGCCGTCATGGGGAATGCCGGATGATAATTTATCGCCAATCTGCATAATACACACGGCGCCTTTTTCTTTGGCGATATGCAGCTCCCGCTCTTTGGGAGAACATTCCGGAAATCTGTCTTCCAGCTCCTGGGTTGTGATAAAGTAAATATCGTGAGGGAGAATCTCCTCTATGTAATCGTAGCGTATGGCCATGTACTTTTCTGTTTTCCGAAGAACCTTGTATACTGTTTTTACAGTGTCTTTCAGATATTCAATATTCCGGTCTTCCCTGGAAATAATCTTTTCCCAATCCCACTGGTCCACAAAAATGGAATGAATATTGTCAGTGTCCTCGTCACGCCGGATGGCGTTCATATCAGTGTACAGCCCTTCCCCCAGGGAAAATCCATATTTCTCCAGTGCAAATCGTTTCCATTTTGCCAGAGAGTGTACAATTTCAGCAGCTTTTTCATTCTGCTCTTTGATGCCAAAGGTGACAGGACGTTCCACGCCGTTTAAGTTGTCGTTCAAACCGGAAGCAGGGTCCACGAAAAGAGGTGCGGAGACACGCTGCAGATTTAATCGTTCAGAAAGCAGGTTTTGAAAAAAATCTTTCACTGTTTTGATAGCAACCTGCGTGTCATGCAAATCAAGCTGGGGTTGGTAATTGTCAGGTATCAGTAAATGTTCCATAATGTACTCCTCATATTTTTATTTCCGCAGCAATGAAGAAATAGCCATATCATAGGAAACTTTCCGGGAACCCTGCCATCAGATGGACGTTCTGTACAGCGCTTTTTATCGAAACTTTTCGATAAACATATGATATGAATATTCGGGAAATACCGCGGGACTCGGTATTTATTATATGCCTGCAAATATATTTTTTCAATAAGGAAGCGGAAATTTTAACAAATCTTGTATCGTGGAACAGAAGTATGTATAATGAAAGATATTACAGAAAAAGGAGACGTTTATGGAAGGATTTGACACAGCAGATATTATACAGCAGTTGGAATGGATGGTGCGGATTTTGCTGGCAGGTCTCTGCGGGGGCGCCATTGGATATGAGCGGGAGAGCAGAAAGAAAACGGCAGGCCTCCGCACTCATGTGATTGTGGCAGTCTCTGCGGCATTGATGATTATATTGTCCAAATATGGATTTCAGGATGTGGTGGGAGAGTACGTCCGGGCGGACCCTTCCAGAATTGCTTCCGGAGCTGTGGCGGCCATTGGCTTTCTGGGCTCTGGCGTAATATTTTCACGGAATAAAAATATAAGCGGAATTACCACTTCAGCGGGAATCTGGGCAACCCTCGGCGTGGGCATGGCCGTGGGTGCAGGAATGTATGTGATTGGAATCTGTACCACGGGAATTGTAGTGTTGGTGGAAATTTTTCTGGGGCGTCAGGGGAAGGTTTCCCATATTATCAAAGATGTCTATGAGATTGAGGTAGAATATCTCTGTGATTCTGAGGTGGGAAAAGGAATCGGAACAAAGATAAAGAAGGAATTGGAGCAGACTTACAAATGCAGGATTCTGAAATTCCGCACCAGAAGAAAAGACAACAGGATTCAGATGAGCCTTTTGGTACGGACTGGAAAAGGCGAAGAACTGTATCATTTGACAGAGTATACAGAGAAATATCCGGAAGTTTTGAAGATTACAATTTAGATATATAGAATTAGGGTGCCAAAAGCACCTTTGGTGTTACACGCTAACCATATATTGCGATTGCAAATGGCATTGGAGGGAGCGATTCGGGGTGTGAAAAAGACGGCTCTGACGGAAGAGGTAAAAAAGGATTTGAAGGAATTTTATCAATGGCATAAGAAGTGAAAATTTGGTACAATATAAAAATAAAAGACAGATGAGGAGAGATGAGTATGAGGTCAGAAATGAATTATCCGGAGGATTTTCGATTTAAATGTGATTTGGGAAAATTTAAACAATGCGTGGATATTACCAGAAAAATGTTGGACGGAAAACAGATATCTCTTTTGTTTGGATGTTTCAGTGAACTATGCTTTAAAATCAAATTAAGCAGGGAGGAATATTCAAACATTTATCCTGAATTAAAGTATAATGAATTTAGAAGCATTTTGAAAAATGAAGTGGAAGTTATTATTTCACAAAATATTGTAGAACCGGATTTGCAGGAACCGAAATTAAAGGCATATCTGAAAGGGGAACTTGAAAAAGAGGAAGATATTCAAACAATATTGGATGAAAAATATGAGAAACGAAAATATGTAAAAGATAATTTAATGAACGAAGAAATCATTCCCAGATATCGGATGAAAGAAAAAACATTGAACCGTAAATTATCTGGTTTGGATTATGAGTTAAATCGGTTTGTGTTTGAAGATGAGTCAGAACAATTGTATGCGGCCATTCGTTTTGAAACGGCGAAAGTATTGAGTAAGAACGGCATACCAGGGATGTTTATGGGGGATACTGGAAGAGAAGAGACTTCTTTTGTGTGTGATAAAGAAGATTTAGAATACATTATTGATGTTTTAGAGAAAATCAAGGAGAGGATATAATGCTGCAAATAGAAAATGTAAGAAATCTTCCCGATGATTCTCAGGAATTGAAATATATGTATGGGTATAAGGCATATATGGATATTTGCAATGCTGTCAATATTCAAAAAGAAAAGAGCCAAGATAAACAGATTCTTGAACTTCGACAGAAAGCACGTGATTCTGAACTGTGGGAATCAAATTTTAACCAAAGGCTGGAGGAGTTGGAGAATTTTACATATAACATGTATAATATAGTCCCTTCGGATATCATTTTTTCGAGGGAGCAGGAAATAAAAGTAAGCGGAGAAGATATGCGCCAAAAAAAAGAAGAATCTATGCTTACGAATGATATCTTAGAGAAGATGAATCAATTATATGAATCGGAAGATTTGCAGGACCAGATTGCATACTGTGCCTCCATTGCAGAACAGACATTTCAATTATTGAAAATAGTGAAAAAGGAAAGTGAAGATAATTGTAGGAAAGAAGTGCTGCATTTGTTCTACCAGGCAGTCAAGAGAAATTATGCAAAGAAAGTGTTTTGTAAAGGCCAGGTGGATTTACTGAAAGAAATGATAAAAAGAAGTCAGGAATCATTTATAAGGGAAGAAGAATATCTTGATTTCGATGAGAGATTGTATTTGAATAAACTTGAGATATTTCCAGAGGAGTGAGGGGTTTGGAAATTTTATTAGATACCACAGTCCAGATAGAGCGGATTTTTAAAAGAGGGAGGAAAGAGCAAATTGAGAAGATTATTTCGGAACATGTATGTGGTTCATCAACGTATGTTTTGGGCGAGTACAAGAAGAATATCGTGAGAGATTTTGCGCGTGTCTATTATATTTATAATGATATTTGTAAAATGTATAATGATGATTATGAACTGGTAAAAGAACATGTGAGAATGTATGGCCGGCTTTTAGAGCGCAGATTCAAATATGGGATAGATAAGGAACTGATAAATGAGACAGATTGCCACAGAGCAAAGGCAGAAGTTCAATATCAAAAAGGAAAAGCAGAAATTCCAGGTGTCAAGTGTGCAAAAAAGGACAATTTTTGTAAGTCCTGTGAATTTTTTGAAAAACACAAAGAAAAAATCTGTGAATTGAAAGATAGGGCTGGTTTACCAAAAGAGATGAAAGATGCTATAGAAAAAATGGTAGAGAAGCAGGAACCTATGAAGGGAAATTTGTGCAAAACAATGGGAGACTGTATTATTTCTTTGGAAGCTCTTGCCACTGAAGGAAAAACGGTATGCACCACAAATGAACAGGATTTCAAGCCAATTTGTGACTCTATCGGAGTAAAACTCTGTGTTCCTGGCAAGTCAGACAGTTGACAAACTTTCCTGTGGGAATGAAAAATATACGGATACATATTAGAGGAAAAAGCGGTGGAACTTCTTCGCTGACAGGCAGAAAGCGTCATATAGTATTTTGAAAAAGGAACTGCTGTAAAAAAGCAGGCTCTACAAGATATGGTTACAACAACAGTTGTACATTATCTGTAGAGCCTGCTTTTTGCAGAGATTTCTGTTCGCTGCATGTGTCTGGCTAGCAGTTGTTTTTTATTTTAATTGCCGCTTCCACAAATCCTTTAAACAGCGGATGGGGCCGGTTGGGTCTCGACTTCAATTCCGGGTGAGCCTGTGTGGCAATATACCAGGGGTGGTCTGGAATTTCCACCATTTCTACAATTCGTCCGTCCGGAGAGAGGCCGCACAGCTTCATGCCGTGTTCTGTGAGAATGGAGCGGTAATCGTTGTTTACTTCATACCGGTGGCGGTGTCTCTCATGAATTGTCTCGGTGCCGTATACCTGATAAGCTCTGGAAGATTTATCTAAAATACAAGGATAGGAACCCAGCCGCAGCGTGCCGCCGATGTCCTCCACATCGCTCTGGTCCGGCATCAGTGCAATGACAGGGTGAGTGGTGTTGGGGTCCAGTTCAATACTGTGGGCGTCCCGCAGGCCGCAGATGTGGCGCGCGTATTCCACAATGGAGAGCTGCATGCCCAGGCAGAGGCCCAGAAATGGAATTTTGTGCTCCCTTGCATATCTGCAGGCAAGAATTTTTCCGTCAATGCCCCTGTCACCAAAACCGCCGGGAACTAAAATACCCTGAACACTGCCAAGAATTTGCTCTGCATTTTCTGCATTTAACAGTTCAGAATCCACCCACTTGATATTTACAGTGGCACGCTCTGCAATTCCGCCGTGTTTTAACGCTTCCACAACAGAAATGTAAGCATCGTGAAGGGAAATGTATTTTCCAACCAGTGCAATCTCTACTTCTTTGTTGGGGTTGCGCAGCGCGTCTACCATGTCAATCCAGTCGCTTAAATCAGGTTCCGGGCAGTCTAAATGCAGACATTCACAGGCTACCTGAGCCAGATATTCCTTTTCCATGGCAAGAGGAGCTTCATACAGATATTCCACGTCCAGATTCTGAAGAACGTGGCTGTCGGGTACGTTGCAGAATAAAGCAATTTTATCTTTGATGCCCTGGTCTAAAGGATGCTCAGAGCGGCATACGATAATATCAGGCTGAATTCCCATTCCCTGCAGTTCCTTGACGCTTGCCTGGGTGGGCTTTGTTTTCATTTCACCGGAAGCGGTGATATAGGGAATCAGAGTGACGTGAATTAAAATGGCATTTTCATGACCCACTTCATGCTGAAACTGGCGGATGGATTCCAGGAAAGGCTGGCTTTCCATATCGCCCACGGTACCTCCAACTTCAATGATGGCAATGTGGGTGTCTTCCGTTGTGAAATTCCGGTAAAAACGGCTCTTGATTTCATTT
>JAAWLS010000162.1 GCA_022798035.1 Lachnospiraceae bacterium
ATGTGTGCTGGTGCGCCGGGATACCAGAGAAAAGATGGAGTGTTCTCTGGAGGAAGCGGCAGCAACGGCAAAAGAGCTTTTGAAAACCATTCAGCAGGATATGTTTGACAAAGCGAAAAAACATCAGCAGTCTCATGTTACGGAGGCAAAATCTTACGGAGCATTTAAAGATGCAGTGGAAAACAAACCTGGATTTATACGGGCAATGTGGTGCGGGGATGTGGAATGTGAGAACAAAATCAAAGAAGATACAACAGCGACTTCCCGCTGTATGCCGCTGAAAGAAGAGGAGCCTATATCAGACGTATGCGTGTGCTGCGGAAAACCAGCTCATAAATTGGTATATTGGGGAAAAGCATATTAAATTGGGAATAAAATAGGAAAAAGAATTTTTTGTTTAGACAAAGAAAAGGCTGCATCAATACTAATTTCTATTGACGCAGCCTTTTAAATTATGCTGTCCATGGGACCTTACCTCATCCTTTCTGAAATCTCTTTGCTTCTCTCGGAAATTTTGTTACCTCTGAATGAGATGGTATGTATTCCTATATGAATAAATCCCGTTAGAATATCATACACTGTTTTCTTTTTGATTGCTGATTCAGGGCTTCTCTTGAAGACTCTCTCGATTTCATAAAATAAAATTATTGGGGTTACTTGTGAAGTCTCTTTGGAAACTTCTCTGCTTTCGCTTCTCTAATTAGAATCTTTTACCTGCAAATCTGTTGGTAGAACACTGTTCAAAACGTTTCTGTCTGCCACTTTTCGTATTCATCTTCCCATTCCGAAAATATAAGGTCGGATGTTATCACATTAGATAAATCATACACTGTTTTCTTTATTTAATCTGAAGTTCCGTTAGTTCAGATAAATTTTGTGCCATTCTTTTGTAAAAATCCAGTTCTGCAATTATCACTTTGGATAATAACCTTATTATATTTTCCCATTCCGAAAATTCAACTTCTAAGATAGACATCTGGAAAACTGTTCTGTTTCAGAAATTCAACTTCCGTTTCTGCATGTTTGAAATCCTAATCTGTGGAAGGTTCTGCGGTTCTTGTACCTCTAATAGTGATTGAGGGGAGTTAGACTTCGTATTTTGGTGGTCTGTACCTCTCTTTCTTAAATTATGGGATAATTCATTCTCCTTCCGGTGGTCTGTACCTCCTTTTTTGATTTGTGTTGCTTGGTTGTTTGTTTTGATGGGTTTATTATATCTAATAAAATCGCAGATGTCAATAATTATTTTAAAAATTTTATATTAAACGTACTTATAATTGGACTAATATAAATAAGTTTAAAAATATTCTGAAAATTTAGAGAAGCTATTGGAAAAGAAAAGGACCAGGCCCAAACAGCACTTCAACGTAAAACATATCATATGATATAGAGAAGAATGTTATGCTGTTTACCCAGTCCTTATTTAATGAGGAATATGTACTAATTCTGTGCTGCCTCGTAAGCAGCCCGGCAGGCTTTGGCCAGCTGGTCTCCGCAGGAGGTGGGACGTCCGTTGCAGGAAATGCCGCCGATTTTTTCTTCCACTTGTTCTATGGTCAGCCCTTCCACTAATTTGGGAATGGCCTGCAGGTTGCCGTTGCATCCTCCTGTGAACTTTACGTCCTTTACAATGTTGCCCTCCAGTTCCACTTCAATCAGAGTAGAGCAGGTTCCTTTTGTTTTATAAATATAACTCATGTTCAGCTCTCCTTTTGTCATAGTTAAAATGGTGAGTAGGTTCCTTGGTCATTGTTTACACATGAGACGGTACAAAAAAATCATATGCAATCATAGTTTTTTATATAAGCCCGTGTGTGAACGATAACGTTAATTAAATTAGTATAGCACAAAAGAAGGCGGCAGGAAAGAGGATTTCATAGAAAGTTCATAAATCGTTCATGGGATTAAGTATTGTGAATAAAAACATTAAGTGGTACAATAAAAAGGAAATTGTCCGCGAAATAGACGGAATAAAATGAGCAGAATTTTCCTGCTGAAGTGAAAATAGGAGCATAGTATATGGGTATCATGAACAAAGTATTCGGGACTCACAGTGAACGGGAATTAAAGCGTATTAATGCAACGGTAGAAAAGATAGAATCTTACCGCCCGGCCATGATGGAGATGACCGATGAAGGATTGAAAGATAAGACGAAAGAATTTAAAAAAAGGCTGGATGAAGGAGCCTCTTTGGATGAACTGCTTCCAGAAGCTTATGCAGTGGTACGGGAGGCGGCACGGCGTACGCTGGGCATGGAGCATTACCGTGTGCAGTTAATCGGTGGTATTATTCTTCACCAGGGACGCATTGCGGAGATGAAAACAGGAGAAGGTAAGACGCTGGTGTCCACACTTCCGGCTTATTTGAATGCACTGGAAGGAAAAGGAGTTCACATTGTCACCGTCAATGATTACCTGGCACACCGTGATGCAGAGTGGATGGGTAAAGTGCATGAATTTCTGGGGCTGACGGTAGGTGTAGTCTTAAATTCTATGGATAATGACGAACGCCGGGAAGCTTATGGTTGTGATATTACCTATATCACCAACAATGAGCTTGGATTCGATTACCTGCGTGATAATATGGTAATTTACAAAGAGCAGCTGGTACAGCGCGACCTGTATTATGCAATTATCGACGAGGTGGACTCTGTGCTGATTGACGAGGCTCGTACTCCCTTGATTATTTCCGGACAGAGCGGAAAATCCACCAGTCTCTATGAAGCCTGCGACATTTTGGCAAGACAGTTAGTGCGGGGAGAGGATATGCCGGAGTTCTCCAAAATGGATGCCTTGATGGGCGTAGAGCATGAGGAGACAGGAGATTTTGTTGTCAATGAAAAAGATAAAGTGGTAAATTTGACGGCGGAAGGTGTGAAGAAAGTAGAGCAGTTCTTCAAAATTGAAAACCTTGCCGACGCAGAAAATTTAGAGATTCAGCACAATGTAATTCTGGCGCTTAGGGCTCATAATCTGATGTTCCGGGACCAGGATTATGTGGTACAGGATGAGAAGGTGCTGATTGTAGATGAATTTACGGGACGTATTATGCCTGGACGGCGTTACTCCGACGGACTTCACCAGGCCATTGAGGCCAAAGAACATGTGAAGGTAAAGAGGGAGAGCAAGACTCTGGCCAACATCACGTTCCAGAATTTCTTTAATAAATATACGAAAAAGGCCGGAATGACCGGTACAGCGCTGACAGAAGAAAAAGAGTTCCGGGATATTTACGGAATGGACGTGATTGAGATTCCCACTAACATGCCGGTTATCCGTGAGGATTTACAGGATGCGGTGTATAAGACCAAGAAAGAAAAATTCCATGCAGTCATTGAGGAAATTGAGAAAGCTCATGCGAAAGGACAGCCTGTGCTGGTGGGTACGATTACCATTGAGACTTCTGAATTAATCAGCAGCATGCTAAAGAAAAAAGGGATTCCCCACAAAGTGCTGAATGCCAAATTCCATGAGCTGGAAGCTGAGATTGTGGCAGAGGCAGGACAGCATGGAGCAGTGACGATTGCCACCAATATGGCTGGCCGTGGTACGGATATCAAGCTGGATGAGGATGCAAAGAAGGCTGGAGGATTAAAGATTATCGGTACGGAGCGTCACGAATCCAGGCGTATTGACAATCAGCTTAGGGGACGTTCCGGACGTCAGGGCGACCCGGGAGAGTCTCAGTTCTTTATCTCACTGGAAGATGATTTGATGCGCCTGTTCGGTTCTGAGAGACTGATGGGGATGTTTAATACGCTGGGTGTGCCGGAAAATGAGCAGATTCAGCACAAAATGCTTACCAGCGCCATTGAAAAAGCACAGATGAAGATTGAAAGCAATAACTTTGGCATTCGTAAGAATCTGCTGGAATATGACCAGGTTATGAATGAACAAAGAGAGATTATCTATGGAGAACGCCGTCGTGTTTTAGATGGAGAGAGTATGCGGGATGTAATTTACAAGATGATTACAGACCGGGTGGAAAATACGGTGGACACCTGTATTTCAGCAGACCAGGAGAGCGAAGAGTGGGATTTGAATGAGCTGAATCAGCTGCTGATCCCCATTATCCCTCTTAAGGAAGTAAACCAGGAGGATGTGAAAGATATCCAGGTGAACGAGCTGAAACACCGGCTGAAAGAACAGGCAGTGAAGGCTTATGAAATGAAAGAGGCGGAATTTCCGGAGCCGGAGGCTGTCCGCGAGCTGGAGCGCGTGATTCTTCTGAAAGTGATTGACAGGAAGTGGATGGACCACATTGATGATATGGACCAGCTTCGCCAGGGAATCGGTCTGCAGGCTTATGGTCAGAGAGACCCTCTCGTGGAGTACAAAATGAGCGGTTATGACATGTTTGATAACATGATTGCCAACATTCAGGAAGATACGGTCCGACTGCTGTTCCATGTGAAGATTGAACAGAAAGTAGAGCGGGAACAGGTAGCGAAGGTAACAGGGACCAACCGGGATGAATCCTTGCAGAAAGGGCCGAAGCGGCGGGAATCTGCGAAAGTTTATCCCAATGACCCCTGTCCATGCGGCAGCGGCAAGAAGTATAAACAATGCTGTGGAAGAAAATAGAGCGTTAAGATTTATTTGGTGATTTATAAAATGAAAAAGAAAAGGAATGGAGCATCCAAGGGTGTTATTTTAATTGCACCTGTGATATTGATTTTTGCTGTTTTAGGCGCAGTTGTATTTTCAATTGCAAGCAAGATATCTCAGGAAATGTCTGACGCTGCAATTGATAATCTGAGTGAGAGCTTGGATTTGATTCAGGGAACGATAGAGGTTATTCTGAAAAGTGAGGCAGAGTTCCAGCAAATGATTGCGCAGGAGCTGGCAATTGTAGAAAATCCGGAAGAGTTTATCTGCGCTTACAACAGAAATGAGATGATGGTGAAAATATCCCTGATACCAGCGGGGAAGACAGAAGGATTTTCCAATACAGGAGAAACGTTTACAGAAGACGAATTGGATTTTTCGAATGGAAACTCCATTGACGGGCTGCCGATTTCCAAATCTTATCTAAATAGTATGGGTACTTGGGCTTACACGATGAAGTGCCCTGTAGTGAAAGGAGAAAAGGAAATCGCTGCCCTCTATGTGGAGTACATTTATGATTCCTTTGATGAGGCATTGCCTGATAAATTTTACAGCAGCAGTGCGATTCTTTACATTATGGACACTAGGAGCGAAAGGTTTGTGCTGAAACCGAAGGGAATGGGAGAACGGGCGGCAGGCCATTTGAATCTGGAAGATTTTTATCGTGCGAATAATATTCTGGAAGAGAACATGAAAAAAGATATTTCCAAGAGTATCAAAGCAGGACAAAATGTTATGTTTTACCATGAAGTTTTGAAGAAAGATTCTTTGATTTATATGTGGTCTGTAGGTCAGGGCTCTGCCTATCTTGTAGGGTATGTTCCAGTGGAAGCCATACAGAGAGAAGGCAGTGCGGTCAATCAGAATCTTTTCATTGTGGTGGCGGTTATGCTGCTGGCATTTCTTATTTCCTGTACTCTGTATTTTCTGAATGAGAAACAGCAGATGCAGGTTCGAAAGGAGAGAGAAAAGGAGAGAGAAATACACAACAAGCAGCTGGGAGAAGCTTTACAGGCGGCTCAGGCGGCTAACCATTCCAAGACAACGTTTCTTTCAAATATGTCCCATGACATTCGTACGCCTATGAATGCAATTTTGGGTTTTACGACGCTGCTTGCAAAAGATGCAGACAGTCCGGCGAAAGTGCGGGAGTATACGAAAAAGATTA
>JAAWLS010000163.1 GCA_022798035.1 Lachnospiraceae bacterium
TTATGTGTGGAGGATAATGGGATTGTCCGCTACCCGAGAAGACTGCCAATTGATTGCTATATAAGCAAAACGAGCGCTGACCTTACGGAGAATGCCGGGTGGTGTTATGGGAATCTAGGGATTGTCCGCTGTTTAATGAAGACAGCAAAGTATTTAAGAAAGCCGATGGAATATGCGTATTATCTGGATAAATTGGTGGATATTTTAGCACAGCCCGCAAAGGAATACAATCTCTCCAGCCCAATCGTATGCCACGGATATGGGAGTGTGATTTCTATACAAACATATGCCTTTCTGGAAAGCCAGGATGAAAGGTGTCTCGTAAACCTAAAGAGAAACATGGAGATTACGCTGAGAGAGCATAGAAAGAAAATGCAGGAAGAGGGTTACCGTAAGGATTTTTCTTTGTTGAACGGAAGTGCCGGAACAATACTGGCGTTGTGTAACAGCATGACAGGTAATCTTACTTACGGGAAATTATTATTTATGGATTGATGCATATGAAAAAGAAAACAAATGTAATGGATAATATAATTTGGGTATTAAGATCAATTTTTCGATTTGACCATAAGTATATTTTTGTAATGGGGGCTGCGACAGTTATATCGGGCATCTGTTCTCCGATGTCTACACTGATATCGCAGAGTCTTATGAATAGTCTGCAGGAAAGAAAAAGTCTGCAGATGCTTTTAACGCTTGCGGCAATTTATATTGGAATTGATTTGTTTCAGATGCTGACCGGGTACTTTCTGGATTATTATAAGTACAGATTTGCGCAAGAGTATAACCTGCATTTGAACCAGGAGGTGTTGCAAAAATCGTCCCGATTGAATCTGAAAAATTTTGAAAGCAGTGAGACTTACGATATGGTATCCAGGGCGCAGTATGAAGCGGATGGAAAATTGTTGGCGTATTTTGACTTTTTGGCGGGTGTTTTTTCAAGTATTATTACAACAGTTTCATATCTGTTGATTATTGTCGGATTTCGTATTTGGATTATGTTGTGTATTCTTATCGTTCCTGTTGTCAAATTCTGCATAAACAGGAAGATGAATCTGGAAACATTTAAAGCTATAAGAGAGCGTACGAATGATTCGAGAAAATGTTGGTATATGCAGCATGTGCTTACTTATGGGGAAGCATATAAAGAATTGAAAATTTATAACTTGTTCTCGTATTTTATCGGCCGGTACAAAGAGTATAAAAAACAGTTTAATGAAGAAGATTTAAGACTGAAGAAAAAAAGCATTGTACAATTGGGTGGAGCTACAGCTCTTGAAACAATTATTGATGGAGTCATATTCGTTTATATTGTGTTTTGCGGATATACAGGAGAGATTCTGATTGGGAATGTTGTGACATATATGAAGACGATCACACAAGTGAAGACGCATGTAATGTCTGTACTGCAGATATTTTCCGATATGAATCAGGAAAGCATGTATATTGATCAGTTAAAAGAATATTTGGATTACCCGGAGGAAGGAATCAAGGAGAAAGATGCTCTGATGGATATTGAAGAAATTGAATGTATTGAAATCAGGCATTTGTATTACAGATACAGAGAAGATCAAGATTATGTGCTGAGAGATATTAATCTTAAAATTGACGGCGCCCAAACGATTGCAGTAGTAGGACAGAATGGAAGCGGAAAAACTACTCTCTTAAAAATTATAATGGGGTTTTATGATGATTATGAGGGAGAAATTTTGATTAATGGAGTGGAACTTGGCAAGATCAATAAGATATCTGTACTTAATAAAATAGCTACATTATTTCAGGATTTTTATAAATATGAGGCAACATTTAGGGAGAATATCGCATATGGAAATATGAACGCAATAGATGATGATGAAAAGCTGAAAAGAATCTGCCGGAAATTCGATCTGGAGCAGTTGATTGATAAAACAGATGAGAAACTTGATTGTCAGATAGGTTATTGGTTTGACAATGGAAAACAAATTTCGATCGGTCAGTGGCAGAAGATTGGTCTTGCAAGAGCATTTTGTAAAAATGCAGATTTATATATTATGGATGAACCCAACGCAGCGATGGATGCGATATCTGAACAGCGGTTAGCGAGGCTGTATCAGGAGCTTTTGGCTGGAAAGAAGGGAATCATTGTTGCACATAAATTTAATAATCTGATCAGAAGTGTAAATCGGATTATTGTTTTGGAACATGGAAGAATTACAGGAAATGGTTCGCATGAAGAATTAACGAAATCAAATGAAACATATAAAAAACTGTATGAGATACAGGTACAATAAGAATAAAATTAATCAGGAGACGAAAAAATGAAAGCAGAATGTCAGGATTTTTATATGATCAGAACACCTAATTTACCGATAGAATACTTTGATAAATATGAGCATCAGGAACTGGATATTTATGAATTCATTCGTCAGGATGAAGAGCTGGATAGTTTTTTCAGAAAAGCATTGCTGATTGCCAGTCCAACTCTTTACAAAAGCTATGTAAATAAACCCGTGGATGAAAAGAAATATAAAAATCTAACAGAATCATTGTTGAAATATTTTTTGCGGAGTGTGGGACGGCCTACTCCGTATGGATATTTTGCATCTGTCGCATTAGGAAGATTTGATGAAAGTACAAGTCTTTTGCGTGGGGAACAGATTTTGGATCTGCGTGTTGATAATAATTGGATAAATCAGATTGTGAGCATGTTGGAGCAGGAGGACGAGATACAAGGAAAACTAAAAGTTCGATATAATCCTTTGTGTTATATAAGCGGTGACCGGGTGAAAAATTTGTATTTTACCAGTCATGGAAAAGCAGAGGAGGAAAAAAGGATTATCGAAGAGAAAAGTATTCGGCATACACCGCTTACGGATCTGTTAGAATCTGTAGCATCAGATTTTGTTACTCTGGGAGAATTATCTGAGAGAATACAAAAATCTTATAAGACAATTCCAGAGATGGTGATTGAGAAGACTTTGAATGATATGATAGAAAATGAGTTTTTGATTTCGGATCTGCGCGTGCCAGCGTATTGCGTTGATTCTATGGCATATATCATTCACAAATTGGATGAGATGAAATATTCTGGACATTATTTATTTGAATTGAAGAAGATACAGGAGCTGCTTGAGGGATACTGTAAAGAGGAAAGAGAAGAAGCACTCAAAGAAATCTATGAAAAAATGAGCGCAATTAAAAAGGACAAAAATTACCTTATCCTCAATATAGGTAATCAGTATGTGGAGAATACGCTAGACAGAAGCATTCAAAAAAAGATTGAAAAACTGACAGAAGTGTTATATAAGATTCCCGTTGATTTTGATGCAACGCATGCATTAAAAGAGAAATTCATGGAAGTATATGGAGAAAACGTTAAAGTTCCTATTATGCAGATTATTGATAGCAACAGGTTTGACGGAGGCAGTCTTGTTGATTTAAGCAGGATAGGGACAAACGGCGAGGAAGAAGTTTTACATATTATAGAAAATAAAATCCAACAGGCATTCATGAATCAGGAGAAGGAAATTTGTCTTTTTGATACAGATTTTTGTGATCTACAATATAAACCTGTATCAGTTGGATCATTTGATATTAATCTTCTTATTATGGATAAAAACGGGGAATATGATCTATGGCTGGGTCCTAATTTCGGATCTGACCGGGCGGGATCCATGGCACAGAGATTTTCGGAGTGTTTCACAGAGGAAGAATTTGCAAAATATAATCAATTGTACGAAAAAGATGAAGATATTCACAGCCAATATGAGAATGTTGAAATTAGGGAATTTAAAACATTTGGAACACTGAGTAATGTCCTGAACACAAAAAGAAATTGCAAATATTGCCTGACGCTTGGAACTCATTCGGAAGATGAGGACAGCGAGATTAAGCTTGATGATATATATATTGGCCTTGACGATAATGGTATATATGCCTGGTCGAAACTGTTGGAAAAAAAGCTGAGATTTATTACGGATAATATGCTGAATCCAATGTTGAATAATAAAATAACAAGACTGTTACTGGGAATTTCTAAAGAGTATAGCAGTTGTCCATTAAGCCGTCTGGCGTATCTTCCTTCGCAATTACAATATAAGCATTTTCCAAGGATAAGGATAGAGGATATTGTTGTTTTGCCACGGATGTGGATGTTGGATGAAACAGATCTTTCCAGAGATTCTTATGATAGATTCAAATTTCGGCTTGAAGAATGCAGGAAGATTTATAAGATGGATTCAATACTATATTATGCATCAGCAGATAATAGGATTATTGTGAATTTAGACAAAGAGAAATTTCTACATATACTTTATAATGAATTTATAAGAAAAAAAGAACTTCAGTTTTCTGAAATAGAGGAAGGCCTGATTGACGGTGCAATAGTGAAGGATTACCAGAAACGAAACTATATTAACGAATGTGTATTTAGTGTTTTGGATATTGATCAAAACCGTGATTCATCCGAGCATTATAATTGGAATTCTGAACTGTGTGAAATCGATAGAAGAAAAACATTTTGCGAAAGTGGCTGGATTTATTTTAAATTATATGGAATTGGACATCGCGGAGATGAGATTATCAGCACAGGGTTTCCAAAACTTTTGGGCAATCTTGGTTATTCTGAACATTTTTTTCTTCGCTATTCCGATGAGCTGGGAGAGCATTTGAGAATCAGAATAAAATGTAAGGATGAAGAGACAGCATATATGCATCTTAGTGTAATTAATAAGTGGATTCAGGAACTGATGGACATGGAAATGATTAATAACGTTATGTTTGATACATATTTCAGAGAAATCAATAGGTATGGGGGAAAAGAGCTGATTGATTCTTGTGAACAGATATTTTTCAAAGATTCCGTAACCGTGGAAAAACTTCTTCGTAGTAACATTTTGGATGATGAAAAAGAACTGGAAAAAGTATATATGATTGGAATTTCTTTTATTCTTAAAAATCTGGCAAAAGATTTGGACGATATGTTTTATTTAATTGACGCTGTGGGATTTCAGAATAAGTATAGAAAAGAGTATCGTGAACGGAGTCGGCAGTATGTTCAATATGTGCAAGCAGTACTGGATGAAAAAGAAGGCGAATATTTGGATATTATGGAAGAACATATTCAGGAAAAAAGGGTTTTAAATTCTTTTGCAGAAAAAATGGATAGCCAGATAGCAGAAGGGAAAAACACAAACAGCAGAGAGAATATTATTTTTTCTATTGTTCATATGTATTGTAACAGGCTGACGGGAATTCGAGCTTATGAGGAAAAATATTTAGAACTTGTAAGAAATACATTGTACCAGATTGTTCAGCAAAGAAAACATCGCAATAATAGTACAGGCAAGAGTATGAGGTGAGAAAAGTGATAAGTGATTCACAGTTAAAAATGAAAGTTAGACATGCGGTTTGTCAATATGTTGAATATTTTGTAAATGAGTTTCAATCTGGACAGATAAAAAAGGAAATTTACGATGATGTGTTGCTTTTCTGCGCGGAGATTTTGAAAGCGCCAGTTCTGGAAGCTTATCAAGAGGATGTAAAGTCTATTATTATGGACATTTTGAATGATCTGAAAGAAGATATCTATAAGGGGTACACAGAAGAACATTTTTATATGGGTTCCTATAAAGGAATTGGGAATATTGCTTTCAGCCTGAGAATTCTAAATGATAAAGGGATGAAGCTGGCACAATTTCAAACATATTTTGATGATTTGATTGCGAAATATTATGATTTGTATAT
>JAAWLS010000164.1 GCA_022798035.1 Lachnospiraceae bacterium
TTTATGGAGCTTTTGATACCAAAGGGTGCGCAGACGCTGGCATCTTATCAGCATGAAAATTGGAAAGAATACGGGGCATTTACCCGCAATTCTTATGGAAATGGGACCGCGTTCTACTTAGGATGCATGGTGGAAGAGACAGGCCTTAAGATTATTCTGAGAGAAGTCTTAAAAAGCGCTGGGATTGACTGCAGGCAGGAGCAGTTTCCGCTAATTGTCCGCAAAGGGAGAAATGATTTTGGAAAGGAAGTGACATTTTATCTGAATTATTCTGCCCAGAAACAGAAGGTACTTTGGCAGGGGGAGCAGGGAACAAATCTGATAACTGGGGCAGAAATACGTTCCGGGGAAGAACTGGAAATTGGGCCTTGGGATTTGTGGATTGGTGTTGCAGATAATTGAGAGAAAATGGGTGCGGCAGAAATTTTGACATTTGAATTTCAGGTGTCGGAAACGAAAGAAAAGTGCGGAAATATGGTTGCAAATTTTTTCAAAAGATTATAAAATTTCATATATATGATAAGGGTAACGGAGGAGTAGTATGGAAATTGGCAAATTAAATACAGGACTGATTTACACAAATGAGGAGTGTATCGGATGCAACCACTGTATTTCGGTATGTCCGGTTTTTGAATCAAATTATTCTTTGACGAAGGATGGAAAAGACGTCATTTATGTAGACGGAGAAGCATGTATTCAATGCGGGGCCTGCATTGACGCCTGCCACCACCATGCGAGAGATTATCGGGATGATACAGAGCAGTTTTTTTCAGATTTGGAAAAAGGAGAATCTATCAGTCTTTTGGTGGCTCCAGCGTTTATAGCAAATTACCCAAAGGAATACGGCAGGGTTTTAGGGTATCTGAAGAGTTTAGGAGCGAAACATATTATCAGTGTGAGTTTTGGCGCGGATATCACCACCTGGGGCTATCTGAACTACATTGCAGGACACAACTTTACAGGGGGAATCTCACAGCCCTGTCCTGCAATTGTAGACTATATTGAGAAATATGTTCCGGAGCTGGTTTCTAAACTTGTGCCCGTGCACAGTCCCATGATGTGTGCGGCTGTCTATGCAAGGAAATACATGAAAATCACGGACAAGCTGGCGTTTATCAGCCCCTGCATTGCCAAAAAGTCGGAAATCAGCCGTCCGGATAATCGTCAATATGTATCTTATAATGTGACATTTCACCAATTGATGGAGAAAATAAAAGACGTGAATTTGTCTGCTTATGAGGCAGTAGATGAGCTGGAGTATGGGCTGGGGTGTGTCTATCCTCAGCCAGGAGGATTGAAAGAGAATGTGGAGCATTTTCTAGGCAAAGATGTGCTGGTCCGCCAGATTGAGGGGGAAATCCATGCCTATCGTTTTCTGAAAGAATATGCCAAACGAGTGAGAAACAAGCAGCAGCTTCCCTTTATGGTGGATGCATTGAATTGTTCCAATGGTTGCCTTCATGGAACCGGTGTGGAGCCGGAGATGAGCAAAAGTGATGATGTGCTGTTTGAGATAAATAATCAGAGGAATAAAGCGAAATCTGTAAAACAGGATAAAAAGAAAGACAAAGTCAGTCCCTGGGGAAAATGGATTTCTTACGAAAAACGTTTGGCTAACTTCAATGCACAGTTTGCCCAGCTGCATTTGGAGGATTTTCTCTGCAGATATGAGGAAAACAGAAAGACTATCTCAGCAGGGGAACAGCAGGTACAAGCTGGATTTGAAGATATGAAGAAAGACAGTCCTGAGAGCCAAAAGATTGACTGCGGGGCCTGCGGATATGAGAGCTGCCGTCAGATGGCGGAGGCAGTGGCACTTGGACTGAACCGAAAAGAAAACTGCATTCATTATGAAAAGCGCACTCTGCTGGAGGAGCAGGCGCGGATGAAGGAAATTACAGAGCAGTTAAAGGAGGCTCAAAAGAGCAAACAGAGCCTATATGAAGAGATTATGAATGATTTTCAGCAGATTAAAAATTCTATGGGCGAGCTGGCAGACGGCAACCAGGTCTCCGCAGAAGACGCCACGAAGATTGCCCAGGCAGTGGGAGAAATGTCTGGCTTTACAGAAATGCTGCGGGAATCCATGAAACAGGTGTCAGACGCAGTACAGGGCTATGACGACATGAACGAAGATATTATCAAGATATCCAATCAAACCAGTATGCTGGCGCTGAATGCCGGAATTGAGGCGGCAAGAAGCGGGGAGGCTGGCAAAGGATTTGCGGTGATTGCCAACCGTGTGCGGGATTTAGCCAGTCAGACAAAAGAGGCAGTAGCCGCCGGCAAAGAGCAGAATAAAATTTTGATGCCGGCAATCCAAAAATTGGATGATAAGACCAATGAGTTTTTAAATCATATTGAGAGTATCAATGAGGGGACTTCCGCTCTTGCAGCCAGCAGTGAAGAGATTGCTGCTCAGACGGAAGTGGTGGACGAGATTGTCAGCCATATGGCAGAAAAGATGAGAGAAGTGGTGGAGTAATTTAGAGACATTGGAAAAGATGCTGGAAAAGGACCATTGCAAAAGCTGAGGTTTTGCAGTGGTCCTTTTTGGAAATACTAAGAACATATTGGCTGGCGCAAAAGACAGCGCATTTGCTGGATTCCTTTCTGCTGAGAGGTAATAATTGCATCTAAGATGGATTTCAATTGAGGACAGATATCGTACTGCAGCGTTGTTTTGGACATTTCGATAGCGCCCATATGATGGGGAATCATTTCCCGTATAAAGTTTGCGTTGATTTGATTGGTGTCTGGCGCGGAAGCCATCTTGGAGAACATGTTCTGCGCAATCTGGTCTATTCTGCGCTGATACAGGCATAAATCTTGACTGCAGTTTTTCCGCAGTCCGCAGGAACATTGGATATCTTGCATATTTTCAATGCTTTTTGTCTGCTCAGCAATGATATTGCAGGCAATATCCTGCAACGGGATATAAGTAGTGTACTGCAGAATATTCTGTGACATTTCAATGGCTGCCTGGTGATGAGGAATCATCTGTACAATGAAATTGTAAGAAATACTGTTGGACAATTCGGCCTCTGTCATTCCGCGAATCATCTCGTCTAAAATGCAGTGAAATGTGTTGAGATAATTTTTGGAAACATTACTTAATTTACATGATGTATGCATGCTCACACTCCTTGTAAATCATATCAGTTACTTTAATATATGATATAAGAGGGCAAAGGGTGATTTTGAAAGGAAATTCTTTTGAATGTAAATAAAGATGATATTTGTAGGGGAGATTTCGAATAAAAGAAAAGTGAGAGAAAAGAAACCAGGGTATGGAGAGCAGGAATCAAAAAGCCCTGCTGTTTTGCAGCAAGGCTTTTTACGTAAGTTTCTTTAAAAGAATAAGATTTCTAAATGAAGTCTACATGGCTTCATCTGCCGCGGCGGATGATTTTGGCGTTTCCGCCAGCAGTTGTTAGTTTTTCTGGCTGCACTTATTCATCCTCATCTACCAGTGCAGCAGTGATAATTGCCATAGAATATACTTCGTCTGCCGTACATCCTCTGGACAAATCATTGATAGGAGAGTTCAGACCCAGCAGAATTGGGCCGTAAGCCTCAAAATTACCCATGCGCTGTGCAATCTTATAACCGATGTTTCCGGCATTAATATCTGGGAAAATAAACACGTTGGCATGTCCAGCCACTTCGTCGTCCGGACATTTGGTTCGGGCCACACGAGGGGAAACAGCGGCGTCAAACTGCATTTCACCGGAGATAGGGAGTTCCGGTCTTTTGGCTTTTGCTTTTAAGGCAGCATTTCGCATTTTGTCTACGTCCTCACCTTTTCCGGAACCCAAAGTGGAGTAACTTAGAAATGCAATCTTGGGCTCAATACCAAAAAGCTGTCCGCAGTCAGCGGCTTCGATTGCGATTTCTACCAGTTCGTCTTCCGAGGGCTTGATATTGATGGCGCAGTCTGCCATGGCAAGCACCTCGTTTTCACCGGTAGCAGAAGGGCGTACCAGGATGAAACAGGAAGATACAATGCTGTGTCCGGGGCTGGTTTTAATCAGCTGGAGAGCAGGGCGGATGGTATCTGCGGTGGTATAAGTAGCACCGCCCAGCAGACAGTCGGCATACCCCATTTTGACCAGCATGGTTCCAAAATAATTGCCCTGCTTTAAAAGTTTCCGTGCTTCTTCCGGCTGCATATTTTTGCTTTTTCTGAGCTCACATAAAGCTTCTGTCATTTCTTCCATGCTCTCAAAATTGTCCGGGTCAATGATTTCAGCGCCTCGGATATTGTAGCCGTATTCTTCCGCGGCTTCTTCTATATCGATTTTTTTTCCAACCAGAAGAGGCGTCAGGAAATAAGAAGCCAGCAGACGGGAAGCCGCTTCCAGAATACGCGGGTCAGTACCTTCTGTAAATACAATTCTCTTTGGATTTTTTTTGAGTTTGCCAATCATCATTCCAAATCCCTGCATATTTTTGCCCATAATATAAAACCTCCTTTGACATATATTTTATGGTGTTGTTCCCGAATAATATTGTTTTAATACTGCAGTGCCAATCTATTTTCATCAATAGTATTTACACAATTATTACTATATAATGTATCATGTTTTTCTTTTTTTTCAACAGATTTGTGTGTACAAAAATAGATACAGTGGGAAAAGCGTGTTTTTTTTCGGAAACAAAAATCCCCTGCCGCTGCATATCTGCAGCGGCAGGGGAAGCTGGGACAGGATAGCCTGTCTGTTTGTCTTGTTAGCTCCAGGGACTCAAATCAATAGTGGGCAGAGATTTGAGCCATGGAATAATATATGCACCGTATCCTTCTACTGCGTTAGGATTCAGCGTAAGTGTTGCATTGCCTCCTTTGAAGCCCAGAACGTCATAATCTCCCCAGACGTCCTCTCTCAGATAGCTTCTCATATGAGCTTCTGTAAAATCTTTGCCGTAGCCTCCGTCTTCCTGTTCCAGTCCCAGAATCTGCTGAACAGGTTTATGAATGGTGTTTATGCTTAAGTAAGGAACGATATCTGCCTTATCTCCCAGGCGGCGTAAAGTGCCTTCCTGCTTTTCTGGTGTAATCAGCGGAGAACCGAAAGATATTACGTTCAAAATACGATATCTCAATTTTAATTTGAGGTTTCCAGATGCCTGCTGTGCCTCCATGCCTCCCAAGCTGTGCCCTGTGAGAATCAGATTAGAGCCTGCAGGAATATTTTTACAGATTACATCTACGATTTCCTGAAGATAGCGGTTATCTTTTTCGAATCCGCATTTTAAATCGGTAATAATATTGGTAGGCTGATTTAAAATCAACTCTGTTCCAGAGATACCCACCAGGTAAACCGGCGTAGTCTTGATGCCCTGGCGCAGCTCTGCCTTAACAATGTGAATCGGACCATTGAAATTGGGATTGACTGCGGTAGAACAGTGATAATAACCGGCATAAATATAACCAGCCATATCGCAGGCGTTTGTGAATACGGTTTCGTCTGCCCGCGAGTCATTCGGGGAAGCTGCCTGTACCGCAAGAGATGGCATAAGAGCCAGAATCAATGTGAAACATACCAGTACCTTTCTCAAATTCTTCATTATTTCTCTCCTCCTTAATAATGAAATACCCTTGGCATTCTTCTCCTCCAGAAGATGCCTGCAAAAATTATTTACAAGAAAAATTTTATTGGGCACTTTTGAAAAAATCAATAGACAGAAATAAAAAATTGTATGA
>JAAWLS010000165.1 GCA_022798035.1 Lachnospiraceae bacterium
GACAACAAATTCAATCTAATAAATCGACAGAATACGGTACATATCTGAATCTTATCGGAAGGATTTTTCTTTCATAGACACAGAAAAATTTACAGCCTCGAGCGAAAACAAAGACGTTCTACTTCGTATACCCTACACCCTCTATTTTCGTACCAGATACACAGAAATGTCCATCTCCTTGGCTCATTCACCTGAGATATAGAAGTTAAAATTCCTTGATTTTTTGAGGAAAATCACTTGACATTATAGGGAGGGATCAGAAAGGATTTCCTGATATCCTACGGAAGAAGTATTGAATACAATCTCTGTAATTTTTTCAAGCTTGGATCCAACCCCGTATCCACAGTATTCGCTGCCATCGGACAGAATCAGCTTTCTGTCAAATTTTTTCATCGTACCTGTACCTCTTTATCTCTAACCCCTTCAGACAGTTTCCTTTCAAAACGGTCCTTACGCAAATCCGCAGGGATTTTAGTCGGATATTCCCCCTGAAAACAGGCGGCGCAATAATTCTCGCTGTCTATCAGTTTATTCAGCTTTTCTATTGGTAAATATCCCAGAGAATCCACTCCAATCATCCGTGCAATCTCATCCATACTATGATGGCATGCAATCAGGTTTTCTTCAGAATCAATATCCGTTCCATAATAACAGGGATATAAAAACGGAGGCGCAGAAATTCTCATATGGATCTCTTTCGCTCCGGCATCACGCAAAAGTTTTACAATACGTTTGCTGGTCGTCCCTCTGACGATGGAATCATCAATCAGTACAACTCTTTTCCCATCAATTGCCTTCTTGACAGGGCTCAGCTTGATCCTCACCTTATCCAAACGTTCATTTTGTCCTGGTGAAATGAACGTCCTTCCAATATATTTATTTTTTATCAGTCCGATCCCGTAAGGAATTCCTGATTTTCCCGCATACCCCAATGCCGCGTCCAGTCCGCTGTCGGGAACGCCAATCACAATATCCGCGCATTCGGGATAGCTCTCTGCCAGTAATTCTCCGGCTTTCATACGAGATTCATGTACGGATATGCCATCTATAACAGAATCCGGTCTTGCAAAATAGATGTATTCAAAAATACAGGTTCTTTTCCTCTGTTTTTCACAGTGTTCTCTTCTTGATTCCACACCGTTTTTTGTAAACACCAGAATCTCTCCCGGCAGCACATCACGAATAAATTCTGCTCCTACCGCTGACAAGGCGCAGCTTTCGGATGCAGCCACATATGCCCCGTCCGCTGTCTTTCCATAGCAAAGCGGCCGGAACCCATATGGATCCCTTGCCGCAATCATCTTTGTAGAAGAAATCAGCACCAACGAATAAGCGCCTTCCAGTAAATTCATAGTATTGCTGACTGCTTCCTCTATACTTGGCGTCATAAGCCTTTCTCTTGTAATCACATAAGCGATGGTTTCCGTATCGCTGGTTGTATGGAAAATTGCTCCCGATAATTCCAGCCTATCGCGAAGTTCCAATGAATTGGTCAGATTTCCATTATGCGCCAGCGCCATCTTTCCTTTCTGGTGATTGACTTCAATGGGCTGGCAGTTATTTCTTGTGTTTCCGCCGGTTGTTCCATATCTTACATGTCCTACCGCCATATTTCCCATCGGAAAGTGAGTTAAAGTATCTTTAGAAAACACCTCGCTGACAAGCCCCAGATCTTTATAGGAAGAAAATACGCCGTCATCATTCACAACGATTCCACAGCTCTCCTGTCCTCTGTGCTGCAAGGCATACAGCCCATAATAAACAATGCCTGCGGCGTTTCTCTTTTTTGTACCCATCACGCCGAATACACCGCACTCTTCATGAATAGCCATCCCCCTATTCCCTCCTGCTAAGCAGAGCGTTCTGCACAGAAAGCGCGCAGTTCCTCCCCTGATCTAACGCAGCCGCGATAAATCCTTTAAACAAAGGATGCGGCTGATTGGGACGGCTTTTAAATTCCGGATGAAACTGCACGCCTACAAAAAATGAATGCCCGCACAGCTCTACTGTTTCCACCAGGCTGTCATCCGGCGATGTACCGCTGATCACAAGCCCTGCTTTGGTCAGTTCGTTGCGATACTTATTATTAAATTCATAGCGATGACGATGACGCTCATATATAATCCCTGCGCCATAGTATTTTTCCATTTTTGTTCCCGGCTTAATCCTGCAGGGACAACTTCCAAGGCGCAGAGTTCCTCCTTTATCAACCGCCTCGCTCTGTCCCGGCATAAAATCGATTACTTTATGATTACACTGCTCGTCAAATTCCCCGGAATGCGCATCCGCAATTCCAGATACGTTTCTTGCAAATTCAATGACTGCGATCTGCATACCAAGGCAGATTCCAAAGTAAGGTATCCGGTTTTCGCGGGCATATTTCGCCGATAAAATCATTCCTTCTATACCGCGATTTCCAAATCCGCCGGGAACAATGATCCCATTCATTCCTTCTAATAGGTCATTTACATTTTCTTTCGTAATATTTTCCGAATCAATCCAGTGAATTTTTATGAATGTATTCAGCTCATATCCCGCATGGTTCATCGCCTCTGCCACTGACAAATACGCGTCATGAAGCTTTACGTACTTTCCAACCAATCCGATATGTACTTCCTCTGAACGTAAACGGATACGTTCCACCATCTCTTCCCAATCTGTCAAATCCGGTTCCGGCGCTTTTATATTCAGTTCCCTGCACACAACGGAAGAAAAATCCGACTTTTCCAACATCAAGGGCGCTTCATAAAGGTTCTCCAATGTCCGGTTTTCAATGACGCAATCCGGTTTTACATTGCAAAAGAGTGAAATTTTGTGAAAGATAGATTCCTCTAACGGCTTGTCAGAACGCAGAACAATGATATTCGGATGAATGCCCATGCCGCAGAGTTCTTTAACGGAGTGCTGAGTCGGTTTGGATTTATGCTCCTCGGAACCGCTTAAATACGGAACCAATGTCACATGAATAAACAGACTGTTTTCTTTGCCCACTTCCAGAGAGATCTGACGTACCGCCTCTACAAAAGGCTGCGATTCCATGTCGCCAATAGTTCCGCCTATCTCCGTAATCACCACATCCGCTTCTGTCTTTTTCCCCACACGATACACAAATTCCTTGATTTCATTCGTAATATGCGGGATTACCTGAACCGTAGAACCAAGGTATTCTCCTCTTCGTTCCTTATTCAATACATTCCAGTAGACTTTTCCTGTGGTCAGATTGGAATATTGATTCAAATCCTCATCGATAAACCTTTCATAATGTCCCAAATCCAGATCTGTTTCAGCCCCGTCCTCGGTCACATACACCTCCCCATGCTGATAAGGACTCATGGTGCCGGGATCTACGTTAATATATGGATCTAACTTCTGAGCCGCCACCTTCAGTCCTCTCGCCTTTAAAAGCCGTCCAAGAGAAGCTGCCGTTATCCCTTTTCCCAGGCCGGATACCACACCTCCGGTCACAAATATATATTTTGTCATAATTATTTCGCTTCCTTTTATTCCACAGCATAAACAAAAATTTTTCCATCTCCGATATGCCCTGTGTAAAGTATCCTCTTCCCTATTTTCTTCCTCCAATCAGGTAGGCTTAATCAACTTATTTTACGCCAAACAGTAAATCGCCATAAGTTGGAAATGGCCAGTATTTCTTTGCCGTCATCGTTTCTGCCTCGTCGCAGGCAGCTCTTAATTCTCCCATTTTTCCCAAAACAGCATCTCGAATCATATAGGATTCGGCTTCCACATCCTTTGCATCCCGGAGTTTTATCACTGCTTCTTTCAATTCATCTGTCTTAATCGCAATCTGATCTTCCAATCTTGCAAGGTTTTTCACAAGCTCCATCTCATAACTGCATGAAATTGAATCATCGACCGCCTTTTTTGCCGCCGCTGTATTTGCGAGCTCCAGTACATATGCGCTTACTGCCGGAGCAATTTCTGTCTTTGCCATATCGATCATGGTATTTGCTTCAATCAGAACCGTCTTACAATAGTTTTCCAGCATAATTTCACATCTGGACTTCAGCTCCGCTTCTGAAAACACTTTATGAGACGTCAGCATCCGTACATTCTTTTCATCCAGCAAATGCGGCATACAATCCGGTGTTGTACGATAGTTAAGAAGCCCTCTCTTTTCCACAGCTTCTTTAATCCATGTCTCGTCATAGCCATTCCCGTTAAAAATAACATGTTTATGATCTTTGATGGTCTTGCGAATCATTTCATGCAGTACATCTTCAAAATTCTCCGCTTTTTCCAGTCTGTCCGCATAGATTTTCAAGCTTTCCGCCACCGCGCTGTTCAGCATGATATTGGCGCAGGCAATGCTGTTAGAGGAACCAAGCATACGAAATTCAAATTTATTTCCGGTAAACGCAAACGGCGACGTACGATTGCGGTCTGTGGTATCGCGGTTAAACTTTGGAAGTACGTCCACGCCCAGTTTCATCTGTGTTTTTTCAGTTCCCTCATATGGAATACCGGTTTCAATCGCTTCCAGCACTGCATTCAACTCTTCTCCAAGGAAAATAGAAATGACTGCCGGGGGCGCTTCGTTTGCCCCAAGTCTGTGATCGTTTCCTGCTGTCGCGACAGAAAGGCGGAGCAGATCCTGATAATCGTCCACCGCTTTAATAACCGCGCAAAGGAATAATAAAAACTGCGCGTTTTCATACGGCGTTTCTCCCGGCGACAACAGATTCACGCCTCCATCTGCTGCCAACGACCAGTTGTTATGCTTTCCGCTTCCATTTACTCCGGCAAACGGTTTTTCATGAAGCAGGCACACCAGCCCATGCTTTGCCGCAACCTTCTGCATAATTTCCATTGTCAGCTGGTTATGGTCTGTCGCAATATTTGTTGTTGTATAGATAGGGGCAAGTTCATGCTGTGCCGGGGCAACTTCGTTATGCTCTGTCTTTGCCAGAATGCCCAGCTTCCAGAGTTCCTCATTCAATTCTTCCATATAGGCCGCAACCCTCGGCTTGATCACTCCGAAATAATGATCGTCCATCTCCTGTCCCTTTGGCGGCTTGGTGCCAAAAAGAGTACGTCCCGTAAATCGAAGATCCCTCCTTTGTTCATACATTTCTTTTGTAATAAGGAAATACTCCTGTTCCGGCCCTACGGATGTGCGGACACATTTCACATCGTCATTTCCAAACAGATGAAGAATACGGAGCGCCTGCTTATTTAACGCTTCCATTGAACGGAGCAACGGCGTTTTCTTATCCAACGCTTCTCCGCCATAAGAGCAGAATGCGGTAGGAATACACAATGTATTGCCCTTTATGAACGCATAGGAAGTTGGATCCCATGCTGTGTATCCCCGCGCTTCAAAAGTAGCCCTAAGTCCGCCGGAGGGAAACGACGACGCATCCGGTTCTCCTTTTATCAGTTCCTTTCCGGAAAACTCCATAATCACCCCGCCGTCAGGAGATGGAGAAATAAAACTGTCGTGCTTTTCTGCCGTAACGCCGGTAAGCGGCTGGAACCAATGCGTATAGTGAGTGGCGCCATGATCGACCGCCCAGTCTTTCATAGCTGCCGCTACTGCGTTTGCTACGCCAATATCAAGCTTTGCTCCTTCATCAATCGTCTTTCTCAAAGACTGATAAACCTTTGCCGATAAATTTGCTTTCATCACTCTGTCATCAAATACTTTAC
>JAAWLS010000166.1 GCA_022798035.1 Lachnospiraceae bacterium
CGCATCCCAAATCCAGCACAAGCCCGCTGTCCACTCCATATTCCTGCAGAATTTGAATCAAATATCTGCTCCATTCCTCATAGGGCACATCGTCCATAAACAAATCATAGACTTCGGCAAATCCTGTATAGGCCTCCATACAAAATCCTCCATTTTATCTTAGTGTAACAGTTCAGTTAGCTCTTGATTATTTATTTCAAAAAACGTATACTATTTTTATTATAGTAAAAACAGATTCATTTTGCAAGGAGCCATTATGAGTGAAGAAAGTTACAATAAATATATTTCCAAACACATCCGAAACGTATACCGCCGCCGGCTGTTTTCTCCTATTCTCTACCTTATTATTTTACTGGTCACATGGCTTACTTTTCCCATGTATGATGTTTTATTTCCGCAGAAATTGACAGATTCTGATGAAATCAGCGTTTATACAAAACAGCATTCTGCCTACGTGGAGACAGATTTGAAAGATTTGTATTTTACCGGATACACCAGCACTTCCCTTGGAAGAGCCGCAGGATATTACTATTACACCATGAGAGGGGACCAATGCACCATTGTGCTCCTGTCTCCCCACACCTGTGAAGAGGGACTTCCCTTTATTGAATCCCTCCACATACGCGGTAAAGTGTTAAAGGGCGGCTCCGCCTACCGTACGTTGCTGGGCAGCTTGTCAAAAGACTTAAACTGGACGGAACAGGGAATTTCGAAACAGGCAGGCTCTCACTTTATCAGTGAACCTGCCTTTCAGCCTATTCCCAGCGCCATCTTGATTCTGGTGTATCTGTCCACAGGTCTCTATGCCCTGCTGCATGTTATTTTAAATATTCTCTATATGAAATTTCCGGTTTTGGCCCCTGCCTGCCGCCGGCTGGGACGGTTCGGCAAACCTTCGGAACTTCTTGCCCAGGCAGAGGAAGAGCTGGCCACACTGCCCCAGCTGGCTACAGAGGACATGTTTATCACAGAGCACTATTTTATTGTGCTGGCCAATTACGGCGTTGCCATTTTTCCCATTCCGGAAATTCTATGGATTTACAAACACTCTACCTTACATAAAATCTTGTGGCGCCATTTCAGTATTTCTTACACGCTGCATGTCACCGCAAACAAACACCTCTACATTCAATGTCCGAAAAATATGAAATCAGACATTGACGGTATTATAGATTACCTGTCTGAGGCAAATCACGATATCTTAGTGGGATTCAGCGAAGAAAATCGGAGGAAGGTGCGCGAAATGCAGCCCTATCCTCCGACGATTGAACGAATCATTGAACTATTTCAAAAAGGGACAAAAGGAAACAAAAATCATCCTGATGTGCCAGACTCAGGAGAATAACTCCTGAAAAAAATCTAAAATTGACTGGAAAAAGTTTTTTACTTTCTCAAAAATTCCTTCCGTATTCAGGTTTGCAAGCTTAGTGTATAATGCTTCTGCCTGACTGCGGATGGAGTCTATATCCAAATCCAACTGAGCAATTTTCTCCAAAAGCCCCGTTAGTTCTGTTATCTCATCTTCTGACAGCTTAATATCAAACTGCCGGCAGGCATCCTCAATGGCTCCCCGAATCTCTTTCTCTGATTTCAATTTCCTTTCGACAACTTCCTGTTTCAGATATGCCACTAATTCTTCTGCCTTTTCAGAATTTCCTACCGTTTCAGCAATATCTCCTGTCAGAACCAGCTCATTCAATGCTGTATCCATACTCTCTTCTGTGACCGCCTCTCCAGTCATCACAGAATATGCTTTCATGGCTCCCACCAGCGCTGCCGTTCCGGATATGGGGATGGGCCCGGCCACAATAATGTCCGCATCCGTAATCCCTGCCGTAATCAAAGCATTTTTATACATACCGATGGTACAGTAGGAAATATTTTTCGTTGTGATATTGATTCCATTTCCTTTGTCTCTTTTTACCACCAGCACAGAAGAAAGGGCGCGGGTTCCGATTTTATTTGCTGCAACGTATTCTCCTAGATATTCATGTTCCTCTTCGTTTGTGATGTAAATCACATCATAGTCTTCCAATTCTTCTGGATTGATTCCCAAAAGCTCCAACACTGTCTTTCGCTGCTGCTGGTTCAGATTTGCTCCCAATGCAAGATATGGTTTATCATCCTTGGTGATAGGTTCCGTCACCTCTCCCACCTCTTTTTCATCCTTCTGCACTGCCCATGCCTGCAGCGGCGTCAATACCATAACCATGCATAACAAAACACCTATCATTTGTTTCCTGTGCTTTTTCATTGTTACCTCCATTCTGCCTCTCTTATTTTGCCCATCGTACATAAAAAGCACCTGGCCCGGCACTTCCAAGCCCGCTAAACGTTAAAAGGAAAGCACATCATGCCTGGGTCACATTCTTCCTTTTATCCAGCCGTAAATATCCTGGTAAACCTGTTCCCTGTCCAGCTCGTTCAAAATCTCATGACGGTCTGCCGGATAGAGCCTGCATGTGACATCTTTGATGTTGGCCTTTTTATACATTTCACAGACCGCTTTTACGCCTGCGCCATAATCTCCCACCGGGTCATCTTTTCCTGATACAAAAAGAATCGGTAAATCCTTCGGTATCTCATTGATGTGAAGGAGCTGGCCTGCATAGTGAATTGTATCAAACAGATTGTAAAAGCCATTCAGTGTAAACTGAAAATTGCATCTGGGCTCCTGGTTATAAGCCTTTACAACCTCCTTGTCTTTGGTAAGCCAGGCGCTTCTTCCCTCTCCCTGAAATCGCTTATCATTTCCAGAAAAAGCCATATTGTTTACCAATTTGCTCCTGTGCTCCCATCCCCGGAACAAAGCCAAGAATCTGCATATTCCTTTTCCCGCTGTCACCACCGCAGCAGGCTGGTTTCCGGTTCCCATAATAATCGCTCCCTGCAGCCCTTCTCCATATCTTGACAGATATTTTCGAAGCAGAAATGAGCCCATGCTGTGCCCCAAGATAAAATACGGTACGTTTGGATGCTCTTTCTGCATCATTCTGCGCAGACGTTCCAAATCTTTTACCACAATATCGCTGCCTTTTTCCGGTGCAAAATATCCCCACAATTCCTGAGAACGAACAGAATTTCCATGTCCCAGATGGTCGTTTCCCACCACCATGAATCCTCTCTGTGTCAAAAACTCTGCAAATCCTTCATATCGCTCCACGTATTCTATCATTCCATGGCTAATCTGCAGAATCCCCTTGAGTTCTTTTTCTTCCGGCTCCCACTTTACAGCATGTATCTTGGTTATTTTATCTGATGATGTAAACTTAAATGTGCGTTTTTTCATAATTATCCTCATCTCTGTCTGGCTCTACCGCCTGATTTTCACTATCTTTCTGTCTGACTTGTACTGCCTGGTTCTCACTATCTTTCTGTCTGGCTCACCGCTCTTACCTCTATCCTGCCGTATGTTCCTATACAGAAGCTTCACTAATCTCTGCTCCCACTGCCCGGAGCCATTCTTCCACTTCCTTTGCCTTACCCCGCAGATTGTCCAATGTCTCCTGCTGTTTCACAAAGATTTGCTCTACTTGTTTTGCCACTTCCTGAGCTGTGTCATATTGTTTGGTAATCAGTTCGCTGTTGCCTACAGACTGTTCCAAATTTTCTGTCACTACACGTATTTGAGATACCAGATTTCTGCTCTCCGTCTCCTCCAGCCTGGATGCATAAACGCCGAATCCCTCTGCCGCTTTTTCCAGGCGGGAATTGTGGTCTTTCCAAATCTGTGTCAAATATACAAACTGCGTCTCCGCTTCCTGGAGCCGCTCTTCCATTCTCGCCATTTTCTCAGCTACAAATGACACTGACTGCTGGTACTCTCCTGACAAATCCCGGACTTTCTCTGCCGCCTGCACAAACTGCACGCCGCTCTCGCCCAGTCTGCCTGCTTCGATAGCGGCATTCAGCGCAAGGACACCCATCTGCTTTCCCATCTCGCCCATTCCTGCAATGCGGCTCTGCATTTCTTCCATCTCCTGCCGCATTCCCTCTGTAGTCAGCTCTAAAACTTCCTGTGGAGAAGTAAGTTTTCTTCCCTGATTTATCATTTCAATCAGCTCTTGTTCCCGTCTGCAGATTCCATCCACAGACCTCTGGTAGCTTCCATCTACTTTTTCTGCCTTGTCTGCCAGAACTGCTATCTGTTTCTGCAGACCCCGGTTTTCTTCGTTCTGCCGTCTGGCTTCACTGGCCGCACCGCTTACTGCCTCCACCACTTTTGCCATCTGCTTATCCAGTTCGTTTTGATTTTCTTCCATGGTCGCAATCCCCGTTTCCGTCTCTCTTTGTACCAATTGCATCTTATTTGTTACCTCTGACAATTTCTTTAAATACTTATCCGCCGCTAATTGTCTGGAAAGCAGCTCTTGTTCCATCTCTTCCTGTTTTTTCCCTATTCCAAACATGTGGTTTCCCCTTTCTTCCAAGTATTTCATCTATCTCACAATTATCTTTCAAAGCCCATTCGTAAATACAGTATACCACTTTTTCTGCTTCTCTAACAATAGTTCTTTACAATTATCTGTATACTTTCTCTTCCGTTATATACATTGACCTCTGGATAGTAGAGAAAAGAAATGGTGATTCCGCTGTCTCTGCCTTCCATGGTCTGCTCCAGGGCCTGCTCTCCATATTTGTTTTTCAGAAAATCCAGAAAAACGCCTGTCTGTCCAAAATAAACGGCATTCATTTTCGTTCCTCCTTGGCTCTGTACCATCATGCGGCAGACATTTTTGTTCTTCCCCAAAATTTTCAAATCCAGAATACGTATGTTTTTATCTGCGAATACCGGTTTCTCATTCGCCTTTCCAAAAGGCTCTAGTATGCCGAATTCTTCAATCAGAGATTTTGTGATATAATCCAGCGGCATGGGAACATCTATCACAATCTTTCCCTGCAAATCTTCCTCTGTCAGAACCGTATTCTCATTCAGACGGCTGCTAAACAGCTCCACATGTTCTTTGGGCAGTGACAATCCGGCCGCCATGGGATGTCCTCCAAATTTTGTGAAAAGCTCCTTGCACTTAGACATTTCCTCGTACATGGAATAGGCCTCAATGGAGCGCCCGGAACCTTTCACTTCTTCTCCGCTTGGCGTCAGAATAAACACGGGGCGATGATACCGCTCTCGAATCCGGCCCGCTATGATTCCAGCCAGGCTTTCATGGCAGTCCGGCAGATAGATAACCAGCACCTTATCCCTGTCTGAACCCATCTGCTCTACTATCTCCGCTGCTTTCTCCACTCCCTGCTCTGTCATCTCTTTTCTCCTGACGTTTAAATCATACAAGTCCCCCGCATACTCTGCCGCCTGCTTTTCGTTTTCTGCCAGCAGCAGTTCCAACGCCCGTTTCGCCGTGTCCAGCCGGCCGCTGGCATTGAGGCAGGGCCCCAGCACAAATCCGATGTGATAGGCTTTTATATGCCCAAGCTCGATTTGATTGCGGGCGGCCAGCGCGCGCATCCCATAATTCTGCGTGCTGTTCAGAGCTTTCAGTCCTTCCCGCACCAAAATGCGGTTCTCTCCCATCAAATCCATCACGTCCCCCACTGTGGCAAAGGCTGCATTTTCTAAATATTTCA
>JAAWLS010000167.1 GCA_022798035.1 Lachnospiraceae bacterium
TTGTTCAGCACGTGGGAAGCGCGGGCGCTGTACTGGAACTCCAGATGACCGGCGCTGTTACCGTATACGTCACCCATTGTACGGGGAATTTCACGCAAACATACTTCTACCGCACGGCGGGCATCTGATACATCCTCAGCTCCAAAGATAATCAAAGAGCCATGTCCTGCGCCGCCTTCTGTATCACGAGGACACTCTACCAGAAGACATTCACTGTTAGTTGCTTTTACCGCCTCGTCAGCCGCAAAAATCTGCGGGCCTGCACCAACGCGGTCGCTGATAATACCAATCGCACGATATTTAGGGTCAATTTTAAGCGCTTCGTGAACCTGATGGTCAAGATTTGCAATAACCAGACCAATGGTGTGTCCCATTGTGGTTCCTACAAACTCTGTCAGGTTGCATCCAGATGCAGCCTCTCCGCAGCATTCTTCTGCAGGAGAAGATGAAGCAGCACCTAATCTCTTCATAACTTCTTCCACGATGTTGTTGTTCAGTTCATCCATGTGTTTTCCCTCCAAAAATTAATTTTTTTCCTTTTCAACGTTCTCATAAAGGCGGTGGGTTTCCTCCAAGATTCCAAAATCCGATTATTCCATATTTGGAAGAATCTTCTCCACATCTGTATGCGGTCTCGGAATAACATGGCAGGAGACAACCGTGCCGACTTTTTCAGCAGCAATAGAACCAGCATCTACAGATGCCTTTACTGCACCTACATCACCGCGCACCATAACAGTAACCAAACCGGAACCGATTTTCTCATAGCCAACTAATGCAACATTTGCAGACTTGACCATGGCATCAGCAGCCTCAATGGCGCCGACCAGACCTTTTGTCTCCACCATACCAAGGGCTTCTCTTTGCATTTTGCTTCCTCCTTGTCTCTTCATATTCTGCGGCATATCCATCAATCCCCCTTTTCCAAAGCTCTCCCAGATTTCAATATGACTGGCATCTGGCTATGGATTCCTCATTTTTATCAAAATGGATTGTGGCATATACACGCAATTGGTTAATTTGTTGCTAGTTTTTATTATACTAGAATCCTGGTTGTACTTTCTTGTCTTAATCAGGGACTTTTTTGTCTAATACTTTGTATAATTTGCACAATCAAATTTTCCGCAAAAAATTCCTCTTTTTTATCGGATATCCGCAGCTACATAATCTCTCAATTCGATTTTATCTCCTATCTAAAAATACCATCCAGCATCCCTTCAGAATTTTTTAAGTTTAGAAAAAGACTGCTGCACGGATATTTGTGCAGCAGTCCAAATTCTATCCTCTATTGATTTTTAAAATACTTTCACTTCTTCTATCACTTAACCCAGCACCTGATTCAGAATTATTCCAGCCTCTTCCTCACTCGCTCTGCGCGGATTGGTAGCGTAAGTAGCATCTGCCAATGCTGCTGTCACTATCTCGTGATGCATTCCTTTCACCTGATTTACATCAGCTCCCCACTCTTTAAGGGTGGAGGGAATGCCAAGCATCTGATTCAAACGCTCTATCTCCTGTATCAGATTAGCCACTCCAAGCCGAACCGTAGCCGCCGGAAAATCCATAATCCTGGCAATTCTCTGATATTTTTTGGCTGCCAGCGAATACTCTCCACCTTTCACACAGGACAAATTCGCATTAAATGCCAAAACCTTCGGCAAAAGCATTGCATTGATACGGCCGTGCGCAATATGTAACTTTCCGCCAATAGCGTGGGCCATACCGTGATTAATGCCAAGACCCGCGGAATTGAATGCCAGTCCTGCCATGCAGGCAGCATTCTGCATCTCTGTCCGTGCAAGTAAATCTTCTCCATCCTGATAAGCCAGAGGCAGGAACCGGAATACCAATGATACTGCTTTCTCACACATTGCATCTGAAAAATCATTTGCATTGGTCGAAACATAAGCCTCCAGAGCATGAGTCAGCACATCCATGCCTGCATCAGCCGTCACAGAGGCCGGAGCGCTGGTCGTAAGGGTTGGGTCAAGAATCGCTACAGGCGGACGCAAATCCTGACTGTCCAAAGGATATTTGACTCCTTTGGCTGTATCGCTGATTACTGCATAATCTGTCACCTCGGAACCGGTACCGCTAGTGGTGGGCACAGCAAAACATTCCAGCTTATCTGTCTCAATATGAAGAATCTGCTTGCCGATAGCTCGAATTGCTTTTGCCGCATCAATAGTAGAACCGCCTCCTACAGCAATCACGGTCTCTGCATGGCATTCCTCAAAAACTTTTACGCCTGCAGCCACTACCTCAATGGGCGGGTCAGGAATCACTCCGTCAAACACGCTGACCTCACATCTTGTCAGATAAGAAATTACTTTGTCCACTGCTCCTAACTGTACCATAAATCGGTCTGTGACAATAAGAACCCTCTTATCTTCTACTTTGCGCAGGCGCTCCAATGCGCCTTCCCCAAAAAATATCCTGGTACTGAAACTGAATTCCTGCATCATACCCTCCATTCTGCCGCCAAGGCCTGCGGCCTACTTTCCAGATTGTCCGCCGCAATAAAACTCCCGATACTCTGTAGGCGTCATTCCCACCTTTCGTTTAAAGGCTTTGCTGAAATAGTTAGCCTCGCTGTAAGAAAGCTCATAGGCAATACTGATGACAGGCATATCCGTGTCCTCAAGCATTTCCTGAGCAATTGCAATTTTACAATCTGTAACATAAGTAATAAAATTTACCCCGGTAATTTTCTTAAAAATCCTGCTAAAATAGTAGGAGCTCATATTCGCATATTCCGCGACTTGTTCCAGGCTGATGCCCTCCTTGATATGACGGTCAATATAGTTGAGCACCTTCTGCTCACTGTCTACCTGATAACTGCAGTCCTCATCAAAAACAGTAAAGATAACGTTAAGCATCTTCTTCAGCACAAGATAGGTATCATACTTCTGTACCTGCTGGTCAAATCGAAGCTTGAACTGCTCCACGATACATACCAGCTTCGCTTGAACTGCCGCCCCCAGAGATTCGCCTAACTGCGCGACTCCCTCGGCAAACCGAAGAACCTGAAATCGAATTATACTTCTATTATGTACATCTTTGTGAAGAGAATCAAGGTAATCTTTTGCAACATCTGTGCACTTTTTATAACAAAATGTTCTCATCTGCTCAGCCAAAAGTTTTAGATACTGCTCCCGCCGCTGCTCTTCCCTGTCGTCTGATGTAAGAGAAGCATCCCGCTTCAACGCGCGGACTGATGCCAAAAGCCAGGCCGGACGGCAGGGTTTCAGCAGATAATCCTGCAGTCCCAGACGCCAGACATGAGGGGCAATATCCGCACGAATCCCCACGGAAGTTACTAAAATCGGAGTGTCCGGCGATACCTGTTTTGCCCGCGCCATCATATTACAGCGGCGCAAATCAAATTTAGGCACATCTGCAATCAACAGTTCCACCTCTCTCTCCCGCAGCATTTTCATAGTCGTCTCCTCCTCCGACACAAGGATAATCTCTGCAGAGTCTAACCCCTCAGACAAAATGTTCCTGGTAATCTCACGTTCCATTCGGTTTTCATTCATTACTAAAATCTGGCCCATCACCGCATCCCCCTAACCTTGTCAAATTCCCGTTCCGGCACATTGTCATCTGCCGCTGCTTCTGCTAACTCTTTTTCTTCTGAGGCAGACGAAAGCAAATCATATAGCCTGCCTTTCCATCCTTTCTGGGCCCTGCGGAAAGTCCGTACGGTTTTCCAAAAATCCGCTTCAGGTTCCGATTGGAATCATACAGTGAAAATCCTTCTTCCTGAGCGGAACTGCTGAATTTGGCATTCAACTCCTCCAAATTCATCTCTGTATTATCGCTGGCCACATAGATAACGACATCCTCCTGCTCCTCCTCAGCAGATATCTCTATCTCATGGCTTTCCCCGGCTTCACATCCCTGAACAGCCAAAGCCGCCAACGGCTCCAGCACCATGTATGGACAATTTGCACTCCAATACTGTTTCGGCACCGAAATGCTGTAATTGAGTTCATCTCCCATCCAGGCTTTCTGAATGCGCAGCAGCGCGCCTATGTAATTTAATTCCTCCCCTAATGTAGAAATTTCATGGTCCAGTTCAGTTACATAACGCATAATGCTGGCAAAATCGTAAGCCACCGCTTCCGTCCTGTCCGCCTTTTCCTGAAAAGCAAGCTGAGAAATAATATTCATCACAAAGAAAAAATAGTGAAGTTTCCCCTGCTGCTTTATGCTTGTGAGCTCCTGCTTTTGGAAGGAAAACTCCATATCCGGTTTCCAACCCGCCGGCTCCGCGCCCATTTTCTCTGAATCTTGTTCTGCCCGTATGCTGTTCTGCATCATAAGTATAATCACATCATGCAACAGTGAAACTGCCGATTTAATTTTTTCATAAGAGACCATCTGGGTCTCGTTATAGGCTTCATCCAAAGCCTTGTCCTTCCGCCAGTCAGTCTCTATCGGCAGAATGGGTTCCAGTTCCCCTTTTTCTTCCAAGTTCAGCCGTATCTGTCCGCCCATCAGCGAACCCATGTAAATGCCATCTTGAATCAGAGGCAGTGCAAAATCCACCAATCCTGCATGACAGCGGTAAATATAAGGCTCACCTGTAATTGCAGCCTGAAGGCCGCCGTGAGCATCGCATTGTTTGCACATTTCAAAAAATCTCTGCTGTTTTCTCCCCAGCTGGCAATAAGGAGTAAAACCACTATATTGCGTAATCGGACATCCTCGGTAATCTACCGTTACAAAAGCCAGTCCCATAGCCCTGGAACAATTATCCTGAAGCATCTGCAGAAAATTAATGTCAAGATAATCGGATAATTTTTTTGATTCTTTCAACATAAATTCCATCCTTCGGCCTATTTCAAGCCTGAATAAACGATTTTTTAATGTTTCTCTATGTAATTATAACAAAAAAATCCTGCCCATACAATTCTTTTTTGTTCATAATGTATTTTGAAATCAGTCCTCTGCTCCATACCTGCAGTTGAAAGGGCAAAAAGCGTCTTTTCGGCAAAATTTCCATGGCAAGATTTTATAATCTGTATCACAATAAAACAAAATTTCAACCATTCTTTGCTGAGTGCACTTTACAATATGGATGTGCAGGTCCGCACGGCGGCTTCACTGCAGCGGCAGCTCTAACAGCCGCTTATTTCCTGAACATCCGCCTAAATCATTTTCTCATTTTTATACAAAACATAATAATCAGAATCCATATTTTCCATCATCTGGCCAAACCATTTCTTTGCGTCGTCCAGAGCTTTATTGTATATAATCGGCGCCATTTTCTGCTGAAATAATTCCAGCAGCTGCATCTGCTCAATCATTCCAATTTCCTCGCCCGTTCATCCAGATAAAATGCTCTTATCTCCGCATTCAGTTTTTTCTTCTGTTCATCTGATAATTTAATCTGCGGCAGCTGTTCCCTCTTCTTCATAATGTCCTCTAAGCTCAAAATTTTTTCCTATTTTAATTCTTTTATCTGCATTATAATTCACACTAAAACATTTCTCAAGATAAACAGGAACAAGAAACCATATATCTCATCCGATGATTATGGTATAATATCTGACGATATTATACC
>JAAWLS010000168.1 GCA_022798035.1 Lachnospiraceae bacterium
ATATGATATCTCTATGTATGCTCATAAGAAAATGAAAACGACGCCGGAATCCTCCTTAGAAGTGCTCAGAGAACTTCTGCCTGTACTGGAAAGACAAGAGGATTTTTCCAACGACGCGCTCTACGAGACGCTTTGCAGTTATGTGTCAGAAAAGGGCTGCAAAAACGGCTATGTGATGTGGCCGGTGAGAACCGCTGTCTCCGGAAAACAGATGACGCCGGGCGGTGCCACAGAGCTCATGGAGATTCTTGGAAGGGAAGAGTCCATTGCAAGAATCAGGGCAGCGGTGGCAAAATTGGAAGCGGAGATTCCAAATTAGAGCATATGAGCGAAAGATAGGAAACAGAGGATTTACAATTTATGGATTTTAACAAATCTCAGGCAGAAGCAGTCAGACATACCACCGGACCTATGCTGGTATTGGCAGGTCCGGGGTCTGGCAAGACTACTGTCATCACAGAGCGGACGAAATATTTAATCACAAATCAGGGCGTTGACCCATCTCATATTCTCGTCATTACTTTTACCAAAGCAGCAGCAACAGAAATGAAAGAACGTTTTCTCCGACTCATGGGCGGAAAAAAATATCCGGTTACATTCGGAACTTTTCATGCTGTATTTTTTCAGGTTCTGAAATATGCTTATGGATTTCATGGAGGCAGCATTGTCCGGGAAGAGCAGCGGTTCCAGTTTATGCGGGAAATTATCCAGCACATGCAGCTGGAATATGAAGATGAGAATGAGTTTATCGGAGAACTGCTGGGGGAAATCAGTCTGGTAAAGAATACGGGAAGCTCTTTAAAACATTATTATTCTAAAAATTGTGCCCAGGAAATTTTTGAGGAAATCTATCAAAGATATGACAATAGAATGAAGCAGAGCCGTTTGATTGACTTTGACGATATGCTGGTGTACTGCTATGAGCTGTTTGACCAGAGAAAGGACATTCTGGCCGGATGGCAGAAAAAGTTTCAATATATTCTGATTGACGAGTTTCAGGATATCAACAAAATTCAATTTGAGATTGTGAAAATGCTTGCTTTGCCGGAAAACAATCTTTTTGTGGTGGGAGATGACGACCAGTCCATCTATCGTTTTCGAGGCGCTAAGCCGGAACTGATGCTGGGATTTGAAAAATGCTACCCAGATGCCGGGCGGGTGCTGCTGGATGTGAATTACCGCTCCCGAAAGGCCATTGTGGACGCATCCCTGCGGCTGATTTCTCACAATACGGAGCGATTTGAAAAGAAAATACAGGCCTGCCGTGAAGAAAAACAGAGTGGGAAAAGCCAGGCGGTCAATTATTATTCCTGGAACGGCCAGCAGGAGGAAGGCAGAGCTATTATTGAACAGATTTTGAGAGAATGCCAAAACGGCCGAAGCTACAATGATTATGGAGTGCTGTTTCGAACCAACATTCAGCCCAGGCTTTTTATGTCCCAGCTTATGGCTTACAATATTCCTTTCCGCACGAGAGATAATATTCCAAATCTCTATGACCACTGGATTACAAAAGATATTCTGACATACATACGTCTGGCAAAAGGAAGCAGAAGCCGCAGGGATATTCTGCAGATTATGAATCGGCCCAACCGCTATATTACAAGAGACAGTCTGATGGAGGAGACAGTGGCTTTTGATGTGTGGGCAGATTATTTTTATGAGAAAAAACAGCATTGGGTAGCAGAACGAATTGAGCAGTTAGAAGCAGATTTGCGGGTACTGAGCCGAATCAAACCCTATGCAGCCGTCAATTATATCCGAATGGGAATTGGATATGAGGAGTATTTGAATACTTATGCAGAATACCGGAGAATCAGCGAGGACAACCTGATTGAGATTTTAGATGAGCTGCAGGACGGCGCCAGAGAATTTCAGAGTTATGAGGCATGGTTTGCCCATATGGAGGAATATACAAAAGAGCTGCAGCGGCAGAAAAAACAGCAGGAATCTTTGAGGGACTGTATTTCCTTGGCTACCCTTCACAGCGCTAAAGGTCTGGAATATCCTGTGGTACATATTTTGGACGTGAACGAAGAGCTGATGCCTTATAAGAAAGCAGTTTTGGATGCAGACCTGCAGGAAGAGCGGAGGATGTTTTATGTGGGAATCACCAGAGCGAAGGAGAGCCTGCATATTCACACCGTTAAGAAATATAACGGGAGAGAATCAGAGCCTTCCCGGTTTATGGCGGAAATGCAGCAGTAATACGGAAAAAGCTGCCCTAAAAGAGGCTTTGGCAATACAAAGAAAAATGATATAATAGAAAAATACAGGATAGAAAGGAATCTGCTATGGCAACATGGAATTCACGGGGACTGCGGGGCTCCACTTTGGAAGAATTTATCAATCTCACCAACGAAAAATATGCGGACCATGGGCTGGCGCTGATTCAGAAAGTTCCTACGCCCATTACGCCTATTCGAATTGACAAGGACAGCAGACATATCACACTTGCCTATTTTGACCAGAAGAGCACCGTAGATTATATCGGGGCAGTGCAGGGAATTCCGGTGTGTTTTGACGCCAAAGAATGTCATACAGATACATTCCCTCTTCAGAATATCCACCCCCATCAGATTCATTTTATGGAGCAGTTTGAAAAGCAGCAGGGTATCTCCTTTCTGTTGATTTACTATTCTCACAAAAATGAATTTTATTATCTGCGTCATGAGAAATTGATGGAATTTTGGAAACGCGCCCAGGAAGGCGGAAGGAAGAGCTTTCGGTATGAAGAGTTGGAATCAGAATATTTTCTTTTTTCAAAAGGCGGCATTTTAGTGCCTTATCTGGATATGCTGCAGCAGGATTTGGAAAGACGTGGTTGACAAACTTACCGGATTCTTATATAATTAGGAGAAATTTTAGTGTGATAATATGGTAGCATACTAAAGTGGAAAATGAAAGCCATAGACAAAACGGTACGGACAATCTGAGGCAGAATACAGAAAGGACAGACAACATGGAGCGAAAACTATTACATACTCCGGAAGGGGTTCGGGATATTTATAACAGAGAGTGTGCAGGGAAATTGATTTTGCAGGAGAATCTCCATCATTTATTGAAAAAATACGGGTATCATGATATTGAGACTCCTACGTTTGAGTTCTTTGATATTTTCAGCCGTGAAATCGGAACGACGCCTTCGAAAGATTTGTACAAATTTTTTGACAGAGAGGGCAATACTTTGGTGCTGCGTCCGGATATCACCCCGTCCATTGCCAGGTGTGCGGCAAAATATTATGGAGATGAAGAATTTCCTGTTCGTCTGTGTTATATGGGCAACACCTTTATCAACAACAGCAGTTACCAGGGAAGGTTAAAGGAGACCACACAATTAGGCGCAGAGCTGATTGGAGATAATTCTGTGTCTGCAGATGCAGAAATATTAGCTCTGGTAGTCAATGGATTGAAAGTGGCAGGCCTTCAGGAATTTCAAATTGGAGTGGGCCATGTGGACTTTTTTAAGGGACTGGTACAGGCCGCAGATTTGGAAGAGGAGACGGAGGAAGAACTTATCAATCTGATTTCTAATAAAAATTTCTTTGGGCTGGAAGAACTGCTGGATTCCCTTCATCTGTCCGGTGGATTGAGAGAATTGTTTTCCATGCTGGGAAGCGCCTGCATTTCAGAGGACAGAATCAAACATGCAAAAAGTCTGGCATCTGATTTTCCAGTAATTTTAAAGGCTGTGGAACGTTTGGAAGAATTGATGGAAGTGCTGAATTATTATGGCGTGGAGAAATATGTTTCCCTGGAGCTTGGAATGCTCAGCAGTTACCATTACTACACAGGAATTATATTTGCCGGGTATACGTTTGGAAGCGGAGAGCCTATTGTAAAAGGCGGCCGTTATGACAACTTACTGACTTATTTTGGAAAAGACGCACCGTCCATTGGATTTGCGGTGGTTACAGACCAGCTTTTAGCGGCTCTGGCAAGACAGAAAATAAAGATTCCTTTGGACGACAGCGGCGTTTTGATTGTGTACAGACAGGAGAAGCAGAAGGAAGCTATTTTGGAGGCGGAAAACCAGAGAAACCAGGGAAAATGCGTCTCTCTTGTAAAATTGGAAGAGAGTAAAAGCCAGGAAGAATACATGTCCTATGCAAAACGCATGCACAAAAGTGAGACGATTTTTTTATCATGAGATTTGAAGGAGAGCGTATGAGATATTTAACATTTGCATTGGGAAAAGGAAGGCTGGCCAAGCAGACGCTGGGAGCTTTTGAAAAAATAGGCATCACATGTCAGGAGATGAAAGATAAAGACACCAGAAAATTGATTTTTGTCAATGAAGAACTGAAGTTAAAGTTCTTTCTTTCCAAAGGTCCAGACGTACCTACCTATGTGGAGTATGGTGCAGCGGACATTGGAGTGGTTGGAAAAGACACGATTCTGGAGGAGGCAAGGAATATTTATGAAGTGCTGGATTTGGGATTCGGCAGATGCAGGATGTGCGTCTGCGGCCCTAAGGAAGCGGAAGAGCTTTTAAAACATCACGAATTGATACGAGTCGCCACCAAATATCCCAGAATTGCGAAAGACTACTTTTATAATAAGAAACATCAGACTGTGGAAATTATCAAGTTGAACGGCTCCATTGAGCTGGCGCCTATTGTAGGACTGTCAGAAGTGATTGTGGACATTGTGGAGACTGGCTCTACATTGCGGGAAAATGGATTGAGTGTTTTGGAAGAAGTATGCCCTCTTTCTGCCCGCATGGTGGTAAATCAGGTCAGCATGAAAATGGAAAATGAACGGATTACACAATTGATACAGGATTTGAAAAAGGTTCTGTAGATTCTGGCTTCTGAACGGGCCAAGGAGGAATTTGCATGAGAATATTGAAATTGACAAAAGAAACCCAGAAAAATCTTTTGGAGGATTTGCTGCAGCGAAGCCCTAATAATTATAAGGAATATGAGGAATGTGTAAATGAAATCATAGAACAAGTGCGCACAAAAGGCGATGAAGCTGTTTTTGCTTATACCGAGCAGTTTGACGGCGCTAAGCTCACGGAAAAAGAGATTCGGGTGACAAAAGAAGAGATTCAGGAAGCCTATGGACAGATAGATGAAAAGCTTTTGGATGTTATGAAGAAATCTCTGGAAAATATCCGGATATATCATGAGAAACAAAAACAGTACAGTTGGTTTGACAGCCGGCCGGATGGAGTTATGCTGGGCCAGAAAGTGACTGCCCTTGCCAGTGTTGGCGTCTATGTACCAGGCGGAAAAGCCGCTTATCCCTCTTCCGTTTTGATGAATGTGCTTCCAGCCAAGGTGGCCGGAGTGGAAAAAATTATTATGACAACTCCCTGCAATCGGGACGGAAGAGTTAATCCTGCAACTCTGGCGGCGGCAGACCTGGCCGGAGTAGATGAGATTTACAAAGTGGGAGGCGCCCAGGCTGTTGCGGCCCTTGCTTTTGGCACGAAATGCATACCGAAAGTAGATAAGATTGTGGGGCCTGGAAATATCTATGTGGCTCTTGCCAAAAAAGCTGTCTTTGGCCATGTGAGCATTGACTCCATTGCAGGCCC